>CAZBET010000206.1:0-3526 GCA_964490995.1 uncultured Dehalococcoidia bacterium | reverse complement strand
ACCATGAGAGGGTCTTCATGGCAGCCACCATAGCAGGCTACCAGCGCATATTCGATGAGATAGTGGAGTACGCCAAATCAACGAAACGCGACGGTGAACCGATAAGCAAAGACCCCATCATTCAGCAGAAGCTGACTGAAATGGCAATAGAACTACACGTCGGACGTCTACTGGGTTATCGGCTCGCGTGGCTTCTCGAGCAGGGCATAGTCCCGTTCTCTGAGGCATCCATATCAAAGGTCTTCACCAGCGAACTCGAGAAACGCCTGGGTAATCTGGGTATGCAGGTCCTCGGCTTGTACGGTCAATTGCAGCAAGGCACTCGCCAGGCTCCCTATGATGGATACCTTGAGTGGGAATATAGATTCTCGATTATGCAAGCCGTCGGCGGCGGCGCAAACGAGATTCAGCGGATAATCATCGCTATTGCCGGCCTGGGACTCCCCAGATAGGCCACGGCACACCCAACCCGCCGCGGTCTGGCAATGTAAGAGCGTGAAGGGGTTCCGCCTCTTCGCAAGCTGCTCCAATTGAGGATTCTGCGGTTTCCACAGAGCCTCGGGATGTGGGAACCAGCAAAAGGAGGAGGACATGCTAGTCGATGCTCACTATCACCTAGTAGCTGAAGAATGGTACCCGGAAGGGTGGTGGCGGACAGTATCCAGTATGTATCTCAACGGGATGAAGGCGCTGGGGATGGAGATGCCCCTGGACGCGATAAGGCAGACCCTTATCCCCACGATGTGGGACCCTGAGGGCGAAGCACTGATTAATGATATGGTCACTAACGGAATCGATAAGACCGTTCTATTGCCCATGGACTACTGGCTCATGTACGGCGAATCGAAGTCGTCTCTCGAGAAGCAACTCAAGGCCTATGCAAAACTCCAGGACAGGCACCCGGAGAAGATAGTCGCCTTTGCCACTGTTGACCCGCGCCGGCCCGATGCAGTGAAGGTGCTGGAGCGGGCCATCAAGGAATGGAACCTCAAAGGTCTGAACCTCTATCCTCAGACAGGCTTCTTTGTCAACGAACCCAGGACGTATCGCGTGCTGGAGAAGGCTGCCGAATTGGAGCTTCCTGTTACGTGTCACACAGGGCAACTCGGGGCAGCGCCGCTTCGTGGCAAGTACGGTGACCCGATCCACCTGGACGATCTGGTGCAGGATTTCCCGAATCTAACAATAGTTGCCGGCCACATGGCCTTCGGCTGGCACGAGCAACTTTTCTATCTCGCCGGTCTGAAGTACAACATACTCACCGACGTCTCTGCCTGGCAAGACGTAGCCAAGTTCAACTTCCGCAAGTTCTGCACAGTCTTGAGGAGTGCTCTGGACCGCCTGGGCAAAGACCGGGTCTTGTTCGGCACCGACAACCCCTTCGTGGCGGCTCTAATGTCCACCAGGGAATACGCAGACCTGATAAAGGGTCTGCCGCAGAATGCCCCGGAGGGGATAGCCTTCACCGAAGACGAGGTCAAAGCCATACTGGGCGAGAACGCTGCCAGGGTCTTCTCTGTAAAGAAAGCGCCAAGAAAGAGAACGTCCAAGTAGGTCGAAGATCTGTTTAACGTCCTTTGAATCCTGAAAGCCTTCTCCAATCGTGACAGGAGGTAATAAGTTGAGCTTGAGAGACAAGTGTGCCATTGTCGGAGTCGGCATGACCAAGCTCGGCAGGAAGATATCGGATAGAAGCACCATGGGCTTCGCCCTCGAAGCGTGCAAGAGGGCCATCGAGGACGCCGGCCTGACCAAGGACGATGTGGACGGGCTGGTGTTTGTGCACCCGTCGCAACAGGGCGAGCGGCATGGCTTCTCGGGGAGAGCGGCAGACCTTCTCGGTATCTCCTCGAACTTCAACGCCACTGTGGACTGTGGCGGCGCTACGCCTATCGTCACAGTGCAGATGGCTGCCATGGCCATCAACTCCGGGATGTGCCACACTGTGGTCTGCTGCTACGGGTGGCAGAACAACCCAATAGATGTCCCTCCCAGCTTGCCGCCTAACTTCGAGTTCACCCTGCCCCAAGGAGAGGTCTCAGCGATACCGTTTCTGGCCCAGGTGACTCGCAGGCATATGCACGACTTCGGAACGACCAGCAGGCAACTCGGGGAGGTGGCCGTCGCCTGCCGGAAACATGCCTGCCTGAACCCAAACGCCCAGATGTATGGCAAACCCATCACACTTGAAGACCATCAGAATTCACGGTGGGTGGCGGAGCCCCTGCGCCTGCTCGACTGTTGCCCCTGGACCGATGGTGGTGGCGCCGTCGTGGTGACCTCAGCAAAGAGAGCCAGGGATCTCAAGCAGCGGCCCGTCTACATCAGCGGATGGGGTCAGGCACACGGCGCCCCTCTCCTGCGCCCCTGGCGCAACCCCGGGGTCTCCGATTGGCAAGTCTGGAACAAGGCCAGCGATGTAGCTTTCGAGATGGCGGGGCTCACCCGCAGGGACGTCGATGTCTGCCAGTTGTACGATGCTTTCACAATCGTCTTCCTGGTGCAACTGGAGGCTAGTGGCTTCTGCAAGACAGGTGAGAGCGGCCCCTTCGTCGCGGAGGGCAGGGTCCAGCTTGGCGGAGAGCTCCCCTGCAACACTGCCGGAGGGCTGCTTTCCGAGGGCCACACCATGGGCATGGGTCACATCGTCGAGGCGGTGCGCCAGCTCAGAGGCGAGTGTGGCGATAGACAGGTGAAGGATGCCGAGGTCGCCCTTGCCACCGGCTTCGGGGGCGTGGTCAATGAGTACCCGCCAACCTTCAGTTGCTCCACCCTGATTTTGAGGAGGTGACTGTGGCAGAAGCATTCAAGATACCTAAGCCGCTTCCTTCGCCGACCGAGGACTCAAAGCCCTTCTGGGATGCATGTCAGAGGCAGGAGTTCCTGATGCAGAGATGCGACGATTGCGGGACGTGGCGCTTCCCGCCCAGCATCTTGTGTCCCAGGTGCATGAGCACGAATCACCAGTGGGTCAAAGGCAGCGGCAAGGCCAAGGTCTTCACTTGGCAGATTACTCACCAGGCCTTCTATCCGGCCTGGGATACCCCGTACAACGTCGCCATCGTGGAGTTGGCCGAAGGGCCACGCATGCACAGCAACATCGTGGGCTGCAAGAACGAGGATATATGCATAGACATGCCACTTGAGCTCGTCTTCGAGAAAGTCGAAGGCCAGGACTGGTACCTGCCCAAGTTCAAGCCGGCAATTGGGTCAAAGGAGCCCGCCAAATCCAATCAAAGGAGATAGACATGCCCGCAGTACTCTTCGAGAAAAAGGAACACGTAGCAGTCGTCACCATGAACCGGCGCGAGGCCCTGAACGCCATGGACGACGAGATGATGGACCAGCTCTGCGACGCCTGGGTGAGAGTCAGAGACGACCGCGATATCTGGGCAGCCATCGTCACCGGCGCCGGCAAGACCGCCTTCTCCGTCGGGGGAGACCTCAAGACATTCCTCCCCAAGATTACGCAGTCCGACCTGCGGGAGCTCCAGTCGGACCCTCAGGCTGCCAAGGCTCTTACCGC
>CAZBET010000205.1:0-3571 GCA_964490995.1 uncultured Dehalococcoidia bacterium | reverse complement strand
CGAACTCAGTGAAAACCTCATCGACCTTTCTGAGAGAGTACTTTTCTGGCCTCTTACCGGTTGCCTTGACAAGCTCCAGATCGTAGATGAACCATGCGATGTCTGCCTCGGATCTCGAAGCCTGTTTGAGACTCGGTAGAGTCGCGAAGAAGCTCCTGTTCAACGCCACCGAAATCCTCTTGTTCCAGCTGTGAAGGATTCCGCCCTTGAAGAGAAGCTGCGGAGCAAGTCTCTTGCGTGAAGATGAAAGGTAGTCCGGTCGAGGGTAGCTAGGCTCCCCACTCCAGTCCATTGACGCTCGGCCCACCGGGTCTTCCATAAAGTATTCAAATGGCTCACGTACGTTGCCAGAGATATACACAGCTTGGATCTCGAGGGCTCCGAAATCATAGACCTTACCTTTCTCATCATACGCGACGAGAACCACGTCGATATTCCCCGCAGACCTTGCCTTCGAGTCATTCAGCCGCACCTCGGTCAGGGAACTCCACATGGCCGTCTTGTCAAAGAAGAAGGAGGCCGCATCATCCGCGATGATCCATTCCTCCCGAAAGCGAATGGGGCAAGTAATGACTGGGCGATCCTCATGGCAGATGCTGCAGACACCCAGTGGATCTTTTGCCTTGTCCTTCGTACAGTTCGGCACCTTGTTGTTGAACGGACACAAGCGGTGAGAGCGAAAGCGCTGCGCCCTCTGGCTCTGGTCTGTTGTGGCGTGTCCAAACACCTCAGCAAGTGGCTGTCCGCGAGTCGTCACCTTGCCCCTCAATTGGCTGCAAGATCCCCTCCCATGAGCTACCGCACCTGTGCGAATCGTACAGTCCAGCAGAGCAGATTGTCAAGCCGCCAGGCTCAATGCTTGGTCCGTGGACTGTGAAGGGGACTCAGATGCGAGTCAGATAGAAGCAGGCTGTGGCGCGGAGGGTGAGCCCTTCGGGCCTCCTCTCGCGGATCGGGCCGCCAGGCGACTTGGTTTCCGGCCTGATGGCCCCCCTCAGTTGCAGGTATTAGGGTTTCAAGAGCCATATCGAAATGTTGAGGATGGAGGCGAAGGTCACCCACAGCAGGTACGGGATGAGAAGCGCGGCGGCGCTACGCGATATCCTGGAGAACGTGACCACGGTACCAACTATGGCAAGCCACAGAACCAGGATGACGATCACCCCGCATAGAGGGCACTCAAGGCCGAAGAAGACCACCGACCACAGAGCGTTCAACACCAGTTGAACCACAAACGTGACCAGCGCCATCTTCACGCCGGGGCTGCCCAGCCCCCGGCGCCACACCAGGAATGCCGACACTGCCATGAGGACGTACAGGGTAATCCAAACAGGGAAGAACAGCGAATTGGGCGGGTTGAAGGCTGGCTTCTCAAGAGTGGCATACCACGTCGGTATCGCCTCTCTGGTAAAGACCGAACCGATGGCGCCTGCGCCCTGGCAGACAACAATGCTCACCACCAGCTTGAGGATATCCGTCTGCTTCACGGTCAGCCTAGTCATAAAGCACCTCGCGGCCCGCGCGCCTCTCGGCCTCAGAGCGACCCCGGCGCCAGATTGCGCCAGCAATGCCCCGAACCAAGAGCCATGCGGAAGACCCGGAGCTAGAATAGCCTGCTTCGGATGAAGAAGTCATAAAATTGCGGCCCGCAGTGTCAATAATCTGTAACATTTTTGGCTCCGGCTCTGGGGTCGCGCTGAAGGGTTCGCGAGGTCTGGCCGCGAGACCGGCGGCTCCAAGGCAGCCAGCGCCAATGTGGGGGCAACCCGCTGGATCTCCTGAGTCCTCGCTCGCCGGGCAGGCTATCATCCCCGCCTCAACGGTGGGTTGCGCTGCATGGATTCCCGCGCACGCGGGGACTAAATGCCAAGCTCCTTCTCAAGGATACCGTAGAATCTGTCTCTCGCGCTCCGTTCCACCCAGGGACGATGACCGCACTTCTCCAGCAGGATGAATCGGAAGTCCTTCAGAATGCGGGAAAGGGGGTCTTTGACCCCTTCGGGAGGATGGGGATCGTAGTCGCCGTGAATCGCGACTACAGGGCATTGGATGCTCTTCCCGAGCTCCAAGAGCTTGCCACTGCTTCTTAGCTCCCTGGCCTGTTGCCATACACTCTCATAGAGAGCGTACCGGCATCCCAGTATCTCGCTGTCATGGGGCAATGGGTCATAGGAGTCAGCCCTCGACATCAGCTCTCCAAACCGGGCCATGGGCGTGTCCTTGTTCTGAACGGCGGGGTCGGCCAGGGTCTGCATCACCGAAAGTGCTTCCTCTCTTTCTTCCTCGCTGAGCCGGCCTAACCGAGTTTCCATGATGTTCACAGCGTATTTCTCTTCGAAGGCCCCGCTCCCAATGAGTATGAGCTTCCTTACGAATGAAGTGTACTGGGCGGCAAAGATGAAGCTGAGCATCGCACCCCAGGAGAAGCCAATCAATGTGGCAGGGAGGTCACCGTTCTCTGCAAGGACGGCCTTCAGCTCCTGGACTTGCCCTTCGAGTGTTGCTGCTGTTTGGAGCGGCTCTAGAACGCCCGCAACTGAGGAAAGCTCTCGGGCAACGGGCGCCATCTCTCCAGGTGCACCAGGTCCACCATGAATGACCGCTACACTGAAAGGCCGGACTCCATACTTCCTCAGGTTTTCCATGTCTATGCCAAGTCTAGCCGCTCAGGGAGCGGCGCTCATTCAAAGGAGCCTCTGCGCAGCGGCTGGCCACTCAAGTATAGCCCAAGCTGCCTCTCTTCGACACCATCGTAGCAGAGCGAGCAGCATAAAGGGGCTCGGCATCTGCGGTTGCCCCAAGAAAGGCAACACGGAGTGGATGCTCAGGAAGCTGCCCGACGCGGTTGCCCATGACGACTAGCCATGGGCTCGCGTCTCCGTGGATACGGCAAATTATACCCCGCAATTTCCCCAGCATGGGGTATTGACAAAGGGTTTGGATTGTGGTAGTCTCTAGGAAAGCGGCAAGCGGTTGCCGCCTGCCGCTTAGGCCGCAGGATGGTTGCAGGACATGTCAGCGGAAGGCAGGTAGCCAGAGAAAGGAGGTGTGCGATGGAGTACAACTGGGGCCCTCGTTTCATAGTCCCTTGTGAGGCTTTGAAGGACTATTCGGGAGTGGTCCGGTTGCGGGAGGAGCTCGATGATGACCTGCTCAGCAAAGAGCTGGCAGAGCTGGGGATAACCGGGAACATCGTGAGGGTCACCAATCCCTGGTACTTCCGCAGGAAGGGCGCGCAGACCTGGGTCAAGATCGGCGAGTCGGATGACAGGCGCGAGAACTTCCCCGTCTCATGGAACACAACCGGACTGAAGAACGGGAAGTACGAGGTGCTGGGCCTGATGCACGTATTCGTGAAGAGGGACAGAACAGAACACGGCATCGCCCGGCAGAGCATAGTGGAAGTGAATGTCAAGAACTGAACCCTCGCTGCTGTCCTGCAACCTTCGGCTGGGTCTGGCGGCGCACAGCTTCGAATTGCCTGAGGCGAGCACGCGAATGAAGAGGGTCTACGTTAGAGAAGAGGTCTGCATGGGCTGCGGCCTTTGCCGCGTCTACTGCCAGACGCAGC
>CAZBET010000204.1:0-3625 GCA_964490995.1 uncultured Dehalococcoidia bacterium | reverse complement strand
GGACGCGCCGCTCCCGGCGAGTTCAGGCAATCGCAGAACTGGATCGGGCCTCCGGGCTGCACTCTGGACGACGCCACATTCGTGCCTCCCCCGGTGCCGGAGATGATGGAGTCCCTCGGCCGCCTGGAGAAGTTCTTGCACTCCGACACGCAGTTGCCGCCTCTTGTTGAACTGGCGTTGGTCCATTGCCAGTTTGAAGCTATTCATCCCTTCCTTGATGGCAACGGGCGTGTCGGCAGGCTCCTGGTTACGCTCTTCCTCTGCCAGCGAGGTATCCTCACCAGGCCACTCCTGTATCTGAGCGCCTTCTTTGAGCAGCACCGCCAGGAATACTACGAACGACTTCTGGCGGTCAGCCAGAAAGGAGCCTGGCGGGAATGGATAGCCTTCTTCTTGCGGGCGGTAGCCGAGCAGTCGGACGACGCCGTCCGGAGAGCCCGGCAGCTATTCGACCTCCACCGGGATTACCATCAAACCAGTTTGGAGAAGCACTTGCCGCTGACCGCAGGCCGGCTTGTCGAACTCGTATTTGTGAAACCGGTGCTCAATGCCAGGGTGACACAGGAGCTTCTCAAAGTATCGTTTCCCGCTGCCCAGAAGGCGATAGACGCTCTCGTTGCGGAAGGGGTTCTGACTGAGATTACCGGCGGCAGGCGCAATAAGGTCTATGCCGCAAAACAGATCCTCCAGATTCTGGAAGAGACTACCGCACCTCAGAAGCAAGGGCGCGTAGGCCTGCTGTAAGGCGCCCAGAAACGAGCGCTTTCGGAGCGTCACGCTTTCCAACCCTCGGCGAGTCAGCGCTGACGACCTCTCTCCGGAGCTATTCGTCCCACCTCGACTGACAGGGCACATCCCCAGAGTCTGTCCCAGAACTCAGGATTGAGGGTAGCCTAGACCATATGCTCAGGTAGGGGCACGGTGCACCGTGCCCCTACCGGCCGTGATCCGCGGTCGGGGCGGATGCTCCGACCTACCCAGGGTTTCGAGACGGCCTCCCAGCCTTCCCCTGTGCCCCCCACGGAAAGCCCTCTATCAACGCGTTGACCCGGTCCGGCTCTTCGCGGTGCACCCGGTGGGTCGCCTGTTCAACGAGGACGAGACGCGCTCGCGGGGTGGGTGTCGCGCGGGGGGCTCGACGCCCGAGCAGCCCCCGGAGGGAGTCCCAGCTTGTGCCGGGTTGCACGAAGTCGCTGATTGCTGGTAAGCTGGTGGCATACCCGGTGTCAGGGCTCCTGTAGATGGAAACAAACGACGTCCCGAACGCTGAAGACGCGCGAATGGCCGGCGTCCGCTCAAACGTGCAGGCTCCGGAGCGTGCCGTTGCGAAGCTATATCGTGCTATCTCAGCCTTGCGCCGCGTCTCGGCGGCGGTCAGCCGGTTGAGGGACCTGGATGCGATACTTCATATCGCGCTGGACTCGGCGCTTGCTATCATGAACGAGACGGTGGGAGGGATACTGCTTCTGGATGAACAGACTCAGACCCTGTCGTACCGGGTCAGTCGCGGCCTGTCCCACGAATACGTTGAAGCCATGCGACTGCGACTGGGTGAAGGGATTGCGGGGACTGTCGCGCAAACCGGCAACGCTGTGCTCCTCGAGGATATCTCCACTGACCCGCGTGCCGCCAGCCCCGACATCATCAACATAGAGGGCCTCAGAGCGTTCGTGAGCGTCCCTCTTCGAGCCAAGGACGTCGTACTTGGCGTCCTGAACGTTGCCAGCCGCAAGCCGCGCGATTTCACTGCGGAGGATATGCAGTTGGTTCACGCGATCGCCGACCAACTCGGTGTGGCCATCGAGCAGGCTGAGCTGTACGACCGGCTGACAAAGGGGAGGGAGAGATACCAGCGGCTGGCTCACAACATCCTGGTATCCCAGGAGGAGGAGAGACGACGGGTCGCCAGAGAACTGCACGATGAAACCGGGCAGACTCTGGCCGGGCTGGCGCTCAGTCTCCAGGCGCTGGTGGAGACGGCTGAGAGGTCTGAAGCAATAGACGACGCGTTCAAGGCCCAACTGAGGAAAGCGCAGTCTCTGGCGGTTCAGACGGGCACGGAAGTGACCAGGATAACGCGCGAGCTCCGCCCCTACCTTCTCGATTCACTGGGTCTGGTTCCCGCTATCCGTCGATACGCCGAGGACATTCTTCGGCCTGTGGGCATCGACGTGCAGGTTGAGACCCGGGGCGCTGAACGGCCTCTGGCGCCGGAAGTCGAGGCGGGGCTGTTCCGGGTGGCTCAGGGGAGCATAGGCAACATCGTCAGGCACTCCAGGGCAAAGAACGCCGCCATAGCGCTCGACTATCAGGCGAATCAGGTCGTCATGTCTATCAAGGATGATGGCAAAGGCTTCGATGTGTCCAAACTCACGGGGGTGGACGAAAGGGGCAGGGGAAGCGGGCTGTTCAGCATGAAGGAGAGGGTCAAGTTGATGGGCGGCAGTTGCTCCGTTGAGTCCCGGCCGGGGTCGGGAACGACGGTTACGGTCACGGTGCCCCTGAGGTGGAGAATGACGCGTGCCGAAGATTAGAGTGCTGGTGGTGGACGACCACACGATAGTGCGAGACGGCGTTCGCGCCCTGCTGACGCTGGCCGGCGACATCGAGGTGGTCGGCGAAGCCGCCAACGGGAGAGAAGCCCTGGAGATGGTCAGGCAACTGGCGCCTGACGTGGTGCTTATGGACATAGCCATGCCCATTCTGGGCGGTCTGGAGGCAACCCGGCGGATCCGCAAGGAGTTCCCTGCCGTGAAGGTGCTGGCTCTGACCCAGTACGATGACAGGGAATACGTGTTCCCCGTGCTTGAAGCCGGAGCCAGCGGCTTCCTCAGCAAGACGGCTGCATCGTCCGAGCTAACGGCAGCCGTCCGTTATGTCTACCAGGGGGAGTCCTATCTGTCGCCCGCCGTGGCAAAGCTGGTGGTTGAAGAGCGTCAACAGGAAGCTGCCCTCAGAGATAGGAACGATCCCTATGACCAGCTCACGGACCGGGAAAGGGATGTGCTGAAACTGGTGGCGGAAGGATACACCACACAAGAGATGGCAGACATGCTGGTGATCAGCCCCAAGACCGTGGAGGGCCACAAGAGCTCCCTGATGAACAAGCTCAATATCCACAACCGCCTCGACCTTTTCAAATACGCGCTGCGCAGGGGCCTCATCGATATCTGACGCGCCCCGCGGAGCCATATCCCCGCACCACAGGGGACGATTCCGCAGGAAATCAGGGGTTAACCCTCCCTCTATTCAGGGGGGATACCCCCTTCTCTTGCGACCCGGGCAAGCTATCCTTTGACTGAGGTTTTCCCCCATACGGCTTGATGTCTCTGCCCCATCTGACAAGCCCGACGCCGGAGGGCGGACCCCATGAACAGTGCGAAAACGATCGAAAGACGAGGGAAGGCTAGAGCGCTGGAGGCAAAGCGGGGCGTTATGACAGACCGGGAGAGGGAGTACTACCGGAGGCTTCACGAGATCGCCGCTGCCGTCAGCTCGGTGCTCGACCAGGGGAAGGTGCTGCGAATCATCGTAGAGAGCGTGGCCAGGGCGATGCATGCCAAGGGGGCTGCTCTGATGCTCCTCACACCTGACAAGAAGGTGCTCCTCTACACCGCTGACTATG
>CAZBET010000203.1:0-3628 GCA_964490995.1 uncultured Dehalococcoidia bacterium | reverse complement strand
GGTGTCCACGAATTCGGAGCCAGGATCAGCTTCCAGCCCTACTCCATAGACCTGGGGAACAGGCGCGGCCCGTCGCTGATCCCTGATTCCAACTTCGGCGACGAGATGTGGGAGCCGATGACCAGGGCTGACATAAAGGAGTACCTGGACTATCACAGGATATGTTGTGAGAACCTGATGGAGGCCGGGTTCGATGGCGTTGACGTCCACAACCATTCGGGGGTCATAGCTGACTTCCTCTCGGGCACCATCAACCGGCGCACCGACGAATACGGCGGTCCCCTGGAGAACCGCGCCCGATTGCTCATGGAGACGATTGAGGTCACCAGGAAGGTGGTGGGCAGGGACAAGACTATCGGCTACACTCTGACCGTCGATGACATGCTGCCGGGCTCGATTGTGCCGGAGGATGCAGTCGAGCTCGCCAAGATGCTGGACAGGGACAAGAAGCTGGACTACATGGTCTGCGGCATCGGCAGGGAGACCCAGTCGATGCACATGTACTTCGGGCCGGTATACCTGCCTCCGGCATACCAGCTCTATGCGGTGGAGCAAATCAAAGAGGTGGTGAGGAACATCCCCATAGTCGCCGTGGGCCGGATCAACGACCCCGTGCTCGCCGAGAACATACTCGCCGAGGGCAAGGCCGACATGGTGGCTATGGCGCGACCGCTCATCGCCGACCCCGAGCTGCCCAACAAGGCGCGCGAAGGAAGGCTGGACGATATCCGGCCCTGCATGGGCGACAACCTGAACTGCATAAAGTACATGATGCAGGGCCAGCCCATAAGGTGCATAGCCAATCCCACGGTAGGCATGGAGCACATGGGATGGGGGATGGGCAGCATCAAGACCGCGCCGCACAAGAAGAGGGTTGTGGTCGTCGGTGGAGGCCCGGCAGGGATGGAAGCGGCCAGGGTAGCTGCCTTGAAGGGCCACGATGTTACCCTTTACGAGAAGGACAGGGAACTGGGAGGGCAGGCCTTGCTGGCAGAGAAGCTGCCGGGCAGGGAGGAATTGGGGGGCCTCATCAGATGGCAGAAGATCCAGCTACCCAAGGCGGGCGTGAAGGTTGTCGCCGGCACCGTGGCAACCGCGGACACGGGCTTGAGAATGAAGCCGGACGTGGTAGTGGTAGCCACCGGGGCTACGTGGATGCGCAGCGGCTTGACGGGCATGACCTGCATGGAGGTGCCGGGCTGGCAGCAGGACAACGTCTTCACGGCGGATGAGGTGGTCACAGGCAAGGCCAGGATAGGGAAGAAGGCCGTGGTCTGGGACGGAAGAACGGACATCGTCGCCCCCGGCGTCGCGGAGATGCTGGCAGACAAGGGCTGCAACGTCGAGATACTTACTCCGGTCCCCAATCTCGGCAGCATGTTTCTGCTGCTCGACGTGACCTATCTGCACATAATGCCGCGCTTGCTCAAGAAGGGGGTCAGGGTAAGTCCCGAATCATTCCTCGCCATGATAGCGGGCAACACGGCCACCGTGGTCAACACGAACACGATGGAGACGCGGGAGATCACAGACGTAGACACGTTCGTGTTCATAACGGGAAAGACGCCGGTCGACAACCTCTACGATGAGCTTCAGGGCAAGGTGAAGGAGCTCTACAAGATTGGGGACGCTAAGAACCCGCACAACATGGGCAGCGCCAACCGTGACGGGCACTGGATAGGGAGGCTTATCTAGCGGACAAGCCCGAATTCCCTGCTGTACTCAGCGGACCGCTTGGCTACTGCCTCATCGGTGAGCCCGAAATCCTCCAGACTGTAATGGTGCTCTCCATGTTTCCCCTGTTGATTGTCCCGCACATAGACCTTAAGCTGCTCCTCATAAGAATCTGACCAAGCCAGCCCAAAGTGGTCGTAAACACCTTTCACTGTGCCGATGGGATCGGCCACCAGCTTGTCATAGAACACGTCGTAGATGATACCAGGGTTCGTTTCACGGAATGTCAGGCTGGCGGTGGCCGCTTTCTCCAGCGCCCTCATGAACGTCTCAGCCATCCTGGGTATATCGATTTCGTTCGTCACCATACGGTACCATGCGTAGATCATGCTGAGGGTACTGCCACACACGGCAACCGGGTCGCGATGTGTCTGGATGAACAGCGCCTCAGGGATTGTCTCAAACAAGACAGTTAATGCTCCGGTGTGTGCCGGAGCCTTCAATGTCAGACGACGTCCAGGCTCGACAGCCTGTAGGACCTGGAGCAGCAGACGATACTCTTGGTATGCCTTTGGGTGATCACGTGAAAGATACCAGTCAGCATAGCTGTACGTAGGTGCGGCCGCGAAGAAGAGGACACTGGCAAACGTAGTGCCCAGCAGGACCATGCACTCTTCGGGTTCATCGGCCCGCGTGTAATGTATCCCATCGAGGTTCGAGTTCAGTTTCCGCGCGAAGTTCATGGCTTCCTCTATGAATTCGCGACGACGATCCGGCGTGCCGGTGGGCAGTGGGCGAACCATCTGCCACAAGGGAACGCCGCGATGAGCCGGATCGGCGGCCAGCATCCGGTGAAGCAAGGTAGTACCGGAGCGGGGCGGCCCCAGTATGATGATCGGGGGGATCAACTCACGCTTGAACACCTCTGGCTTCCGTTTGCGGGCCTCCGCCAGCAGCAGCCGGTTAGCAAGATACATGGCAACCATTCCATGCATGCTCGTGCGTCCGATGAAATGCAGGTTTGCATCCTTCTCGGCGGACTCGATCAGAGTGAGCAGGCCATCCCGGTAGTAGGGATCGCCGAAATCCGTCAGCCCCGTCTCTTCGATCGCTGCCTTGTTCAGCGTTTCCTCATCAAGGCGGGCGACGGGCAGCTTGCCTGCCAGCGAATACTTCGCCGCTGTGTTCAAGAGACGAAAACGCAAAGGCAGCTGCGGTCGTGAATCCAGCATTTGATGTCCCCCTCTTAGAAGTTGGGTTCTGACGCTACATTGGGGTCGAAGGCCTTCTTGATCTTTCTCTGCCAGACATGGTACTAGACAAGCAGGCTCTCGTGATGCCTGATTCGCAGTGCGCTTGCTCTCCGGGCCCGTCCCCTGGGGCTACGTGGGGCCTGCGAGCAGCACACCTCACACCACCGGCATCCTTAACAGGTCAATAGTAGCGCCACCATCCACTCGAATGCACACGCCACTGATAAAGCGGGCCGAATCACTGACAAGAAACAGCACAGCATTCGCCATGTCCTGTCTCGTGCCTTTCAGTGCCTTGTCAACGGACACATCTGTTGCCTCAGCGAATCGCTTGACGCCCTCTGTCTCCGAAATGAAACCGGGCGCGACGCTGTTGACCCGAATCCCCAAGGGCGCCCATTCGACCGCACAGGTCCTCGTCAGTGACTCAACGCCCGTCTTGGCCGCTGCAACGTGAGCCAGAGAGCTGACCCCCCAATGGTCGAAGGGTGCCGTGATATTGACAATGCAGCCGCCGTGTTCCTTCAAGTAGGCGGTGAAAGCGGCCTTCGTAACGTTGTACGTGCCCAGGAGGTCGATGTCAACTACTGTCTTAAATCCGTTGTATGACATTCTTTCAATGGGCGCTGGGAACATCCCGGCCGCGCAGTTTACGACGATGTTCAAACCGCCGAATTCCTTTATGGCTGCGGCAATGACCC
>CAZBET010000202.1:0-3683 GCA_964490995.1 uncultured Dehalococcoidia bacterium | reverse complement strand
CACCATGAAGGACGAAAACGGTACTGCCGAAACGGCGTCTCGTACAGGCCCGTTCGTGGCGAGCCCTTCGGCAAGCTCAGGACAGGCCTGTCGAACCGCGAACGGGCCCTTCGACAAGCTCAGGGCGAACGGCGAAAAGGACCTTTTCCCTACGAACGACAGTAGCAGACAACCTCCACAGGCCCATCGGCAATCAGGCAGACCCTCGGTTCAGTATGTGCCATAATTGAACCCGTCTAAGAATCAGCGCTGTGACGGGCATTCGCATCGCGAGCTACCAGGCCAGAGCGCTCTACGACCCTGCCGGGATCACAATGCTGGATGTGCTGCCGGGAGACGCGCCCTTCAACAATCCCGTGGTTGAAATCAACAACGCCGCAGGCTAGACCAGGTTCAGCCAGAGCACCACGAGCGGCATCGAACCGCCCATAACTCTGGCGTATCTCGTCCCGAGGCTGGTGGGCTGCGCCACGGATGCCTACCAACTCCAGGTTGGCTTCGACTTCATCCGAGACCAATACGGTGAGCAGATACCACACGAAGCGCCACAGTTCCTGGGCTTCCAAAGGGGTGATGTGAATCGCGATGGCCAGGTCACCGTGCAGGATGCCGAGGTTGGTCAACAGTTCCTCAGGGGCCAGATACCGCCGGACGCGATAAACCTGTTGAACATGGCGAGTGTGCATCACGACCAGTCTTACGGCGACAGATGCAAGCTGAACGATTGCGGCGAGATACTCCGCTACCTATCGGGGAAGTTGAACTGCTACTTCCAGTAGTCCCGGAAGGCGCTTTCAGCGACAAGAAGAGTATCCGGCCGTGCCGCCATGATATCGGAGGGAGGAAGTCAGAGCCGAGCGTGACTGAGTCCGGAGAGAGAACGTGCCTTGGGCGTCCGACGCGGTGGGTTTGTCTGCGCCCGCTCGGGACACAGCACCTGCTCACGTGCGTCTTGCCTGTCGAATCCAGTGACCCGAGACCTTGACCTATCGACAATCGAAGTCTAGGAACGCTGGCTGTGGGCCTGGCCTGGAGAGGTCTTCATGCCTCGCTCGAATGCCTCGACCAGCTCCGGTGCGAACTGAGTCCCAGAACACCGCCTGAGCTCCGCGCACGCCTCTTCATGCGAAACCACATTCCTGTAGGGACGGACTGTGGTCATAGTGTCGTAGGCATCAGCCACGGTAATGATTCTAGAGCCAAGCGGTATGTCCTTACCTTTGAGCCCGTCCGGGTATCCCGTGCCGTTGTACCACTCGTGGTGATGCCTTATCAATGGGACCAGACCTGCCAAGTCTTTCACACGGTCCACTATTCTTGCCCCCTCGGCAGAGTGCTGCTTTATGATCCTCCATTCGTGCTCTTCCAGCCTGCTGGGTTTAGTCAGTATCGCGTCAGGGACTCCTACCTTGCCAATGTCGTGGAGGAGGCCGGCGGCGTGCAGGTTCACCAGTTCATCGCGCCGCAGCCCGATGGATTTGCCTATCATTTCCGCTATGGCGGCTACCCTCTTTGAGTGGCCGTACGTATATGGGTCTCTCGCGTCTACAGTGGCCGCCAGGGCGTAGACCTGGTCCAGTGTACCCGTGTCCAGAACATCCGGCGAGAGGCTGCCCAACTCGGATACCACGGTCGTCTTGTTACCGCCCTCCCGTTTCGAACGGAAAAGGGCGGTGTCGGCCAGGAACACCAGGCCATCACCAGTCTCAGCATCTTTGGGGAATTGACCAACTCCGGCACTGAACCCCACAGGGCTCTTTTGGATGGTGTGTTGACTCCTGGTGGCTGTGGACCATTCTGACCTGATGCGATCCACAACCTTCCTGGCTACGCCAGAGTCCGTTGCCGGCAGGACAATGGCAAACTCGTCACCTCCATAGCGAAAGGCAGGGTCGCTCTCCCTCAACGCAGACTTGAGCGTCTGGGCAAAGGATTTCAAGACTGTATCCCCCACCGTGTGCCCAAATTTGTCGTTGTGTTCCTTGAACCCATCGAGGTCGAGAATCACCAGACAGAATGGTGAGCCGTAGCGCTGGCTGCGGTAGGTCTCAGTCTCAAGCACCCCGTACAAGTGCCGCCTGTTGTAGAGCCCAGTCAGCTCATCAGTTATCGACAGTTCCCGCGTCCGTTCCAGGAGCATCGCATTGTCAATCCCCACCGCTATCTCGTTCCCGATAGCCCTCAGTAACCCCGTGTCGTCGGCTGTATACTCACGCTGCGCGCGACTGCCAACGGACAACACACCCAGCAGCCTGCCCCGCACCGACAAGGGAACGGTAGCAAACCATCGCATCTGTTCCTTGTCCATCGCTCGCCGCAACAGGCTCAGCTTGCTCCCCTCTAGAGCCTCCCACAGTGACGCGTCAGGTTCCCTCCGTTCCACGATATTCTGCAACTCTTCTTCCGTCAAATCTACTGACGATATTTCACTCATGGCATCTGCCGTGAGCCCCGTGTATGCCCTAAGCACAAGCTCTTTCCTCCCCACATCCACCAAGAATACAGTTCCAGCCTCCGTCCCCATCACCCCAACTACCTTTTCGAGAGCGGTGTCCAGAAGCTCCTGGAAATCAGAGGTTTGGCTGACCGCCTGCCCAACGGCGTGCAGGGCCTCAACACGCCTCGTATACCGCTGTATCTCTTCCTCCGCCTGTTTGCGCTCAGTGATGTCCATGAGTGTTCCCAACACCGCCCGCTTGCCCTTGTATTGAATCGGAGTAACCCAGTCTAGAACACAAACGAACTCGGAATCCTTCTTCACAAGCCTGAACTCGTAGGGCAGGGTCCTCTTCCCTTTCAGCACTTCTATCGCCTCTACCCTGGCCGTCTCTCTGTCATCCGGGTGCACAAAGTCCAGAGAACGTCTGCCTATCAACTCTTCCTTCGCATATCCGGACAGCACCTCAAACGGCCGATTGACATATTGCAGGACTCCGTCCTGCACCACGTATATGCCTGTTGCAGCGGTCTCCAGAATGCCCCTCGCCAGTTCCTCGCTCTCGCGCAGCTCCTCGTTCTTCCTCTTGAGCTGCTCGACCAGCTCCGCCCTGGAGGGACGCTCAAGCTTCTCTTTGGCTTCGTTGATGAAGAGTTCAGTCGGTTTGAAAGCAGGATCCGGGATATGCTTGCGGGCTTCGAGCCTCTCGAGTCCGTCCTCCGTTCGGGAAGTGCGCACACTGTCAAAGAACGATTCAGCCCTGGTGACCTCAAGGCCACCATTCCGGCTCTGAAAGACGAGTGACAGGAACAGGCCTCCCTCGGCCTCCTCGAAGCCCACGTCTACCCTCGATTGGACGCCATCCCGAAAAGCGGCGCGGCTGAGCACAGAGGTCACCGTGGCGAGTCTGGTGGCGCCAGTGGTGCCAAACCTCAGATCCTCGGCCAACTGACGAATCTTGTTTCTTGCCTCGACAATCGAGTTCTCATCCTTTATGTGGATTGTACCGATCCCGATCATCTCCTGTACCTCAAGGCAATACAGGCTGCGTCATCTTCTTCCTTGCCAAATCTCTCGATAATCTGCCGGCATATTGTCTCAGGGTTGTCCTTCACCATCTGCGGGTAGTTGGAAAGGTCGAAGCATTCCTGCACTCCGTCGGTATGCACCACCAGCACATCGCCATCATCCAGTCGAACGGTCTCTTCCCTGAGGGTGCGCATCGCGAAGCCAACAATGCCTTGTC
>CAZBET010000201.1:0-3694 GCA_964490995.1 uncultured Dehalococcoidia bacterium | reverse complement strand
ACTTCGTCGAACAGCCTGTCGTACAGCAGCACGCTCGCCTCGCGGGGGGTGAACGTCCTGGTCCCTCTCACCATGTTGTCCACGGCTTCAGCGAAGCTGCCGTAGGACCTCAGCGCAACCGCTGCATCTATCGCGGCGCCCAGCGCCGAGAGATTGCCTGTGTGCATCCTGCAAGCCGGAAGGTTGAAAATGTCCGCCGTGATCTGCATGATCGCATCGCTCTTCGAGCCGCCGCCGCCCACCCTCAACTCCCGTATCTTGTGGCCCGAACGCTTCTCGATCATTTCGCCCAATCGGCGCAGTTCGTACGCAATTCCCTCGACAATGGCCCTGTAGACGTGCGTCCTCGTGTGTTCTCCGGAGAACCCGATGATCGCGCCTTTGGAGAGAGGATCATTCTCAAGCGGGTGCCAGAAGGGCTGGAGCACCAATCCCATGGAACCTGCAGGCACTTTCTCCATCTCCCTGTTGAGAAGCTCCTCCGGCGATATGCCCAGTTTCCTGGCTTCCTCTTCCTCCTGCCTGGCGAACTCCCGCCTGAACCAGGAGACCATCCAATAGCCCCTCCCCACGAAGCCCTCCAGAGCCCAGTGCTTGGGAATAGCCGCGCCAAAGGTGAAGAAGTCCATCTTGGGATGTGTGACATACCTGCTGGACAGCACCTCTATTACAGCAGCGGTCCCATAGCTGATCTCCGCAACGCCGGGACTTACGGCGCCCGCCCCTAGAAGTTCCGACTGCTTGTCCCCCGCCCCGATGATAACCGGGAGCCCCTGCGGCACGCCGAAATCCCGCGCCCCCTGCTCCGACACCAGGCCGGCGATATCAATCGGTGAGACCAGCGGTGGCAGCTTCTCGCGCTCCACGCCCAAGATTTAGAACACGACGTTCCAGGGGTGCCACCGCAGCCCCTTCATGTCGATAGGAAAAACCCCCACTATTGTCGAGGAGTCCTTGAATTCGTTGGTCAGTGCGTGGAAGATGTGGGACGAGACGGTGAGGAACATGTGTGTCCGGTCGTAGCTCTCCGGCTCGTATTTCCGGAGCCAGTTGAACTTCGACCTTCTCTGGTACTCCTTGAGCTTGGCTCTCATGCCCGCCATCTGAAATGCCAGCGACCAAAGAGGGCCTCCGGGAAGCTTGAGCCCTTCAGTCTTGCGCTCATCGAGCCAGGTTATTGCCGGCCGGACGGCTCTGCCGTCCCTGTCGACAGGCACGATGGTGCTTCTGTGCGTGGTGATGGCCACGGCAGCGATCTCATTCCTGGGAACGCCGGACTTCTCAACAACGCTCTTCGTCACCTTCTGAGCTATCCCCAGGTACTCCTCGGCATCCTGCTCAGCAAAAGTGGGCTGAGGGGCAGTGTATGGGTTCACAGGAATGCCCTCCCCGTACACCTCGTTACCTTTTTCATCGAAGACGAACGCCTTGACGTTCTGCGTTCCCCCATCGATGACAACGAAGTACTTCATTGCTCACCCCTCTTCACCCTGCCGCGGAGTATGAAGGACTTGCCACCGTTCTTCGTCACCAGTTCTTTGCCGACGTTGAATTCCCTGCTGATGATCTCGAGGACCCTCGGCATGCAGAACCCGCCCTGACACCTCCCTGAACCCGTTCTCGTCCTCCTCTTGATCGCGTCTACGCTGGGCGCAGAGACAGCCCCATGCAACGCGTGCACAATCTCGCCTTCGCTCACTTGCTCGCAGCGGCAGACAATGTGGCCGAACAGTGGATTGGCTCGGATGAGTTCCACCCTTTCCCTCCACTCCAGTTCCGCGAAGCGCTTGCCCCGCACTCTCCGGGGCTCGAAGCGCGCGTTCTCAGCGGGATACCAGGCCTCTACCACGATTTCCTTCACCCTCTCGGCAACGGCCGGCGCCGCAGCCAGCCCCGGGGACTGGATGCCAGCGACGTGAACCAGGCCTTTCACCCTTCGCGAAGGCTCGATGATGAAGTCCTCCTTGTACGTCGCCGCTCTGCATCCGGCGAAATGCGTGATGATCTTCCCCCTATCAGGCTTCTCGTAGTCCGGCTTCGCCCGTTCGAGCACCGGCGCAAATCTGGTAAACAGCGCCTCCCGCCCCACCGAAGTGGTCGCGACGTCCTCGCGGTCAATAACCTCCTCAGCCGTCGGCCCGAACTGAAGATTGCCGTCAACTGTGGGGATGATGCCACCACCTTTGGAGTACTTGCTCCTGTCCCCGACAGCGCTGAACGAGGCCAGAACCGTTCGCACCGGCTGGTACGACTTGTCGAAGATGATGGTCTCACCTATCCGCGGATGAATGGTGAAGAACCTGTCCCCGGCGAACTCTGCGATCTTGTCCGCGTAGAGACCCGCAGCGTTGACCAGCATTCGGGTCTTCAGCGTGCCCCTCGTGGTCTCCACCGCCCTGACGCATCCATCCTCGACCCTCACTCCTGTTGCGCTCGTATCGAGGAAGAACTGCACTCCGTTTGCCAGGGCGTTCTCGGCATAGGCTATGACGAGTTCAAACACGGCGATGACCCCCGTGTTCCAGACCAGCACGCCTTTCCTGATGTTCGGCGCCAGCCCCGGCTCAATCCTATCCAGCTCCTCCCTGTCTAACTCTTTCGGATCCGGGTCTTTCTGTTTCCTTGCGAGATCAACGACAGCAGGAAGAAACAGCTCTTCGTCAGGGTTCTCAGCAACAACGAGTGTCCCGATTCGCTTGAAATCCACATCAAGCTGGCTCGCGACCTCGTCCCACATCGCGTTGCCCTTGTAGTTCATCTCCCACTTCAGCGTGCCATGTTCGGTGACGAGGGCGGGGTGTATCATGGCGTTGCAGTGAGCCGTCTGGTCCATTCCCAGGTCGTGGTGCCTCTCAATCAAAGCCGTTCTGATGGCAAAACGCGAAAGCTCCCGGGCCACCGCGACGCCGATCACGCCCCCGCCGACGATGACGATGTCGAACTCCCTGCCGTCGAGCTCGTCCGATACCCTGGGGGGCACGTGGAGGGGGATTCGGCCGGGGTAGTCGATGTCGTTCACCACCTCCCTGACCTGTTCAAACCCGGCCGCGAGATGGCCGGCATCCACAGCGCTCTGGTGAGAGCGGAAACGCCCGGACAGCTCCGCGATTCGATCCCTGACCGAGACCGCCGGCTTCTCGCCGGTCGCCTTCTCTATCTCGCCGCCTATGTCCTTGGCCAGTTTTTCGTCATCCATCGGCGACGTGCTCCGCCACAAGCTCAGTCAGGTCTTTGAGGCCGGCTTCCGACAAGACGGCCTTGCACGTCGGGCATGCAGACACATAGACATCGGCGGTCGTCTGCTTGAGCTCCCTTGTGCGCATCGACTTCACTTTCTCCACCAGTCCTGCGAACCCAACCCTGGCCCCCGGGAGCCCGCCGCAGCAGTGCGTGTCCTCCCTGGAGTAGACCGGCTCCCTGATCTCGTATCCCAGCGCGTGCAGGATGCTCCGCGGCGGGGCGACGATGCCCAGATCGTTCACAAGGATGCAGGGGTCGTGATATGTCGCGCTGCCTTTCCCTTTTGTCACTGCAATCTTCCGTTGCCTGAGAAGGCCGGCCAGGTACTCGACCGTATGCACGATCTCCACGCTCAGCTCAACGCCGACCCCGGGGTAGACGTCTCTCATCATCTTGATGCAGTTGGGGCAGGCCACGACCAGCCTCTTCAGGCCACGCTTCTGAATCTCCCCCT
>CAZBET010000200.1:0-3695 GCA_964490995.1 uncultured Dehalococcoidia bacterium | reverse complement strand
TGGTGACGGGTCCATGGGCGTCATTCATATGGGAAGGTGAGACGCCCTACTCGAACACCGGGGACCCGGCAGCCGATGGGTGGATAATTCTGGACATCACGTCTCCTGGTGGGTATGCTGCAACGGAGACATTGCTGAGCGAGTTGTGGGTCAACACGAAGCCCGGGGGGTCGCCACCCTATAGGATAACTGCCAATGTCGCACTCGGGCAGACCGTTGTGATGGAATTCGGTAACAGAGAGAAGCTGGTGGCGCCTCCGCCAAGGGTGCCGACCATGGGCCAGTGGGGCACGATCGGCATGATAGCCCTGTTCGGCGGAGCGCTTGTGTTGACCGTCCACAGAAGGCGGCAACGGCGGCATCGATTTGACGACCTACTGTAGTTGGACAGTGACGGGGCGGTGCTTCGCAGTGGGGTGGGGAGTCGAGAAACCGGGTGGCGGATCAGAGGGCAAGCGGTGATCGAGTCGGCCCTGCAGGGTGCGGCCGCTGAGCAGTTCATGGCAAGGGCTGGCGGACGTGGTACTGCCAGGTTCACGAGATGTGCGACTTCTGGACGGTGCAGGCAAGCGGAAGTCGCAGACGGTCTAGCCGGTGAGACAGAGCAGCTATGGGGACCCGCACGGCAAGTCGTGGGGGGTGGTCTTGTGTGGATCTGGCCACCATAGCAAGAAGAGCAATGCTTTTCTTGCCAGCATTGGCATGCAACGAGACGCCTTGGTTACCGGATGCTTGACAACGATGCGTCAGTCAATAGGTTGCACAGGACTGGTACTTGGCGCGGTTTGGGGATTCTCAGAAGAACGGATGTGAGTTCGTATGGCAAAGAGACTGACAGACCAGGAGTTGATCAATGTCTTCGGGGATCCGGGCGCAATTGTGGAGATGCTCCGAAGGCTGAGGATGAACGTAGACTTCCTTGCATCCAACGACTCAAGGTGGAGCACTGAGTACGCTGGGCAGTGGGTCGTGCTGAATGCCGGTCGCCTTAAGGGGTCAGCGAGTGACGCCCGCCAGCTTCTAGAACTGGTCGGGCAATGGCCACCGGAAGACGAGCTAGTCTACTACTTCCCGAACCCGCACGAGTACTTCAGTAGCTACAGCGACCGATGATCAGAGGTTACCTGCTGCACGGGGGGTGGTCAGGTCGCCCTGGTTATGTTGAACCATATCACGAGATAACGCGCCCCTACGTGGCTGCCGTCGTTAAGATCGCTCGTCTGGGATTCATGCAACCGCTCCTGCTTGCGCTTGACACTTGCTCCGACATTCCAATTCTGAACCTGCTGGATGCCGCAAAGCATATAGGCTTGGAGAAGTACCGAATGCTAACCGTGACCAAGACGGTGACAGGGGTGAGTGGGGCAGAGGAGTTCTATGTTGAGCCAGCGCACGTGACTTTCAGCCACGAGGAAGACGGCCACCTAGAGGGCTACGAGATTGAGCTCTATATTGGGAGGCCATCGCTGGAGGCTATGGAAAACTTCAGGCGTGTGATACCCAACCCAACCAGCTTCAGAGAAGTGGTTAGGGGTGCCAAGAAGCTGCGAGATGCGACTAGGAAGGAATTGGAGCAGAAGTGTAGATTCCCCTCACTTCTGGGTACGGATGTCTTGAGCCATTTCAAGCTGACCGTGGATTGGCCCGGTGGGGTCTCGTTCTTGGGCGCTTCACGGCTGGGGGGAAGTGGCACTGTTGTCCTTCCACCCTGAATCGGAGGCCTCCGCAAGAAGCGGAGGAAACTCACGGGGTCGACGCTGAGAAGAAATCTGCGATAGGTGATTTCCGGTAGAGGCAGTGCTGACGCTCCGTTTGCACTGTGCAAGAGAGACGGGTTAGTGACCAAGAGGAGTGAAAAGGAGAGAGTGCCCCGCCCTTTGGGGCGGGGCACTACTCGTAAGGGGGAGCGCAAGGCGCGGCGGGGTGCGGCGCTGCCCCAGATCAGCCTCGACCGAATCGGTGCTTCTGTCAGGCGCAACTGGGCCGTTGTGAAGGGATGCCTCATCTTCGCAGTCTGCATCGTGGCCTTCATGCTTATCCAGTCCTACGCGCTGGGCGGTGAAACACTGAAGTCCTTCTACGATTTCACCGCAACGGCGACGGGCGCCATCGCGAATCTGTTCGGGGCCTCCGCCACAGTGGATGGCAGCCTGATCTCATCACCGGATTTCTCCATGAGCATTGTCTTCGGCTGCACGGGCATCGTTCCGATAGGCATCTTCGTCTCGGCCGTCCTGGCCTATCCCTGTACCGCCCGGCAGAAGGCAGCGGGTATCGCTTTGGGGATAGTGGTACTCTACGCGCTCAACCTCGTTCGCACGGTCAGCCTGTTATTCATTGGCGCCCATTTCTCCCAGAGTATCTTCGACACTGCTCATTTCCTGATATGGCAGCCGATAATGATCTTGACCGCCATAGTGTTGTGGCTCTTCTGGGTGGAGAGACTTGTTCGCGTCCCAAATAGGTAGGCTCCTCGCTTTCGCCTTCGTCGCCCTGGCGATCCTTGTCGCGCTTTCGCTGCTCTGGGCTTTTTTCCTCGCAGCCCCCTACGACCGTGGACTCGTTGCCGTCACGGACCACCTGAGCGGAGCCAAGATAGTCCTAGGGGAGTACTACAGTGAGCAGGTGCAGCAGGACCTCGGTCTGAAGAAGGAGAACATATACATTGCGGAGCCGCCAGCGGGAGATGTCATCCATGGGTTCCTGGAGACCTGGGCGCTTGATTTCGGCCTGCTCCTGGTGGTGTCCCTGATCGTTGCGACGCCCGGACTCACCTGGCGGCGCCGTCTGAAGTTTCTTCCTGTTGCCGCGGTCATCATGTTTGTCCTTCAGATGATCACCGTGCTCATCTTCGCCAAGGTCTCTCTGTCTGGAGCTGATCCGTCGCACAATCCCTTCTTAACCTTGTTCATCACCCTGGGCACCGGGCTTTTCCCGGCTGTGGTCTGGGGGGCGCTTTCGCTCAGGTACTGGTTCCCCAGGCCACAGAAGGCGAGGCCTGTGAGATGAGTCCGGCGCGCTCGCGTCAGCTGAGATGCAGGCGCATCCATAATCCGCGGATGGAATGCGGAGTGGCCGTTCGTGGTGAGCTTGTCGAACCATGAACGGCCCTTCGACAGGCTCAGGGCGAACGGAAAGGGAGAACTCCGCCTCATCACCCGCCGGGTGAGCCTCGTGAATCTGGATTCACGGATTAAGGCGCACGTGGTTCTGTTGACTGGTCTGTGCGCTGGTGTATAATCTGTCACTGGATGTGGCCAGGACGGCATCGGTTTGAGGCGAACGACTATGCTGGGGTGGAGAGCGATGGTTAAGATTGCAGTAGGTCTGGCTCTGGTTGGGCTGCTGCTGGTCGGCCTCGTGGGGTGCGGCTCGATTGAGGCCCAGTTCACCGCCGCCCCCGGGGCGGGGCAGGCACCAGCGTCAGTGCAGTTCAGGGACTTGTCCCGGGGGAATGTCAGTTCGTGGGAGTGGAGCTTCGGCGACGGGACGGCGGACAGCACAGAGCGCAATCCGCGGCATACCTACGGTAATCCGGGCAACTACACGGTCACTTTGACCGTGAGAGGCCTCAACGGCAACGACACCGAGAGGAAGATGGACTACCTGCGGTTCACGCCTCCATCCTGCAAAGCAGGTTTCATCGCGGAGCGGACCACGGTGACAGGGATCACGCCGCTGAGATTCATCGACCA
>CAZBET010000199.1:1900-3695 GCA_964490995.1 uncultured Dehalococcoidia bacterium | reverse complement strand
GAGAAGAAAGGCACGATTCCGCAGCGCGTTACTACCTGAACTCTCCGGCTGAGGTGGGGGAATTCCTGGGCCTCCTGGCCGGGCCCGCCGCAAAAGGCAGCGGGTAGAACTCAGCGCCCGCCCGCCGCCTGACATCTCCTGTCGTTGAGAGCCCGCCGCAGGAGGGCGTGGCAACCGCCAGGCACCCCCCGCACACTGCCTGCCACCCGGGCGATTGCCTCATTGAAATCGCCCTCGTATGTGCTAATATGTCTCCTGTGGAGAGAACGGGAAGCAGGTTTCGCGACCTCCCCAGCGTCGACCGGCTCATGTCCGACGCCAGGATCAGGCAACTGGAAGAGACGTATCCTCGTGACCTCCTCGTTGAGCTGATTCGAGAGCTCCTCGATGAGGGTCGCGCTTCGGTCGCCGAGGGAAACCCCTGCCCCTCGGTGGATGAGTTCGTGGAGTCAGTCCGCGCACGGGCCCGGGCCCTGACGTCATCGGGCCTCAGACCTGTGATAAACGCTTCAGGTGTCATCCTCCATACCAACCTCGGCCGCGCACCCCTCAGCGAAGAGGCGATCGAGGCCATGAACCTGGTCAGCAGGGGCTACTGCAACCTCGAGTTCGACCTCGATGCCGGAATCCGGGGCTCACGCGACACGCACGTCGAACAGTTGCTGCGCCAACTCACAGGTGCCGAGGCTGCGCTGGTGGTCAACAACAACGCCTCCGCGGTTCTGCTGGCCCTGACCGCCCTCGCCAAGAGAAGAGAGGTGATCGTCTCGCGCGGCCAGGCGGTAGAGATCGGGGGAGGCTTCCGCATCCCGGAGGTAATGAAACAGAGCGGCGCCAAGCTGGTCGAAGTCGGGACGACGAACATCACCTATGCTCGTGACTTCGAAGAGGCGATAACCCCGCGAAGCGCCGCGCTCCTGCGAGTCCATTCGAGCAACTTCAGAGTGGTGGGCTTCACCAGCAGTGTCAGCCTTGAGGAACTTGTGGGGCTGGGCAACCAGCACGGCCTGCCCGTTCTCGACGACTTGGGGAGCGGCTGTTTGCTCGACACCACCCGGTTCGGCCTCGACCCGGAGCCGACCGTGCAGGAAAGCGTCTCGCGCGGCGCCGGACTGGCCATGTTCTCCGGTGACAAGCTCATCGGCGGCCCTCAGGCCGGCGTAATCGTTGGCAAGAAGCACCTCGTCGACAGGCTGAGAAAGCACCCCCTGGCCCGCGCCGTGCGAATCGACAAGATAAGGCTCGCCGGACTGATAGCGACTCTGATTCCCTACCTGAGGGGCGAGGCGACAACTACAATCCCGGTGTGGCAGATGATCTCCGCGCCGCTGGACGACCTTGAGAGACGAGCCGGGCTCTGGGCGAACGAGGTGGGCGACCTGGCCACGGTGATGAAAGGAGAGAGCATGGTGGGCGGCGGCAGCCTGCCCGGTGGAACCGTGCCCACGATGCTTGTCGCTGTAGGGAAGCCGGTCAGGAAGGGCGAGAAGAACCTGGCACAGGCAATGGCGCAGAGGTTGAGGACGCAGGAGCCTCCCATCGTGGGGCGCCTCAGCGGGAACGTCCTGCTCCTCGACCCACGCACCGTCCTGCCCGGAGAGGACGTGGCCGTCCTTGAAGGGCTTCGCAGGGCGGCCGCCGGCTTGGGGCTTGGCTAACCGCATTGTCATACCCACCTCGTGCTGGGAAGGCATTCTCATAGGGCAGGGGCTCTGCCCCCTGCCACACGCAAGCGGGTGACAGAGCACCCGCCTATGTCAGCCATGGGAACAGCGACCCCGGAATCATAGGGCAG
>CAZBET010000199.1:0-1800 GCA_964490995.1 uncultured Dehalococcoidia bacterium | reverse complement strand
GGGCTCTGTCCCCTGCCATACGCAAGCGGGTGGCAGAGCACCCGCCTATGTCAGCAGAAGGAAGCACGTGTTTGTACTCAGCACCGCGGGCCACGTAGACCACGGCAAGTCACTGCTGATCCAGGCCCTCACCGGCATGGACCCCGACCGGCTCCGGGAGGAGAAGGAACGGGGCATGACCATCGACCTCGGCTTCGCCTGGCTGAAGCTGCCCAGCGGGCAGGAGGTCGGCATCGTCGATGTCCCCGGCCATGAGCACTTCATCAAGAACATGCTGGCCGGGGTGGGTGGCGTCGACCTGGCTCTGCTCGTGGTCGCCGCCAACGAAGGGGTGATGCCCCAGACCAGAGAGCACCTCGCCATCCTCGACCTGCTCGGCGTAACGAAGGGCGCAGTAGCCATAACCAAGAAGGACCTGGTTGACCAGGAGTTGCTGAGCCTGGTCACCCTCGAGGTGGAGGAACTGCTCAGCCCCACGAAGCTGGCAAAGGCCCCGATTGTGGCTGTGTCCGCAGTCACTCGCGAAGGCCTGTCCGAGTTGATCTCGACAATAGATGGGCTGCTTGCTTCGGCGCAGCCGAGGGCGGACATAGGCAGGCCGAGGCTTCTCATAGACAGGGTCTTCACCATAGCCGGCTCGGGGACCGTGGTCACCGGCACCCTGATTGACGGCTCGCTCCAGGTGGGGCAGGAAGTGGAGATCGTGCCCTCGGGGCTGCGGTCCCGGCTGAGGGGGCTCCAGACGCACAAGACCCGCCTCGATGCCGCCACGCCGGGAAGCAGGGTCGCCGCGAATCTGACGGGCGTCGCAGTCTCCCAACTGAAACGAGGCGATGTCCTCACCAAACCCGGCTGGTTGACCCCCTCGACGATGCTGACCGCAAGGCTGCGGATGCTCTCGTCCTTGAAGCGCCCCCTTCGCCACAACGCCAGCGTGAGCTTCCACTCAGGGGCCGCTGAGGCCATGGCCCGGGTCCGGCTGCTGGAGAAGGAAGAGCTCGGGCCGGGAGAGAGCGCCTGGGCTCAACTGCTTCTGGCCGAGCCCGTGGCTGTTGTGATGGGGGACCGGTTCATAGTCCGCTCCACCGAGGAGACGCTAGGCGGCGGTGAGATCGTTGAGCCTCGCACCAAGCGGTACCGGCGCCACGGCGCAGCCGCCATCAAGAGCCTGGAGACCAAAGAGAAGGGCACACCGCAGGATGTATTGGCTGCCACCCTGGAGGCACAACAGCCCCAGGAGATGGGCAAGTTGCTTGCCGGCTGCGGCCTTCCCCCTGCCGAGGCAAAGGCAGCGGTAGAAGCCCTCGTTCAGGACGGGACGCTCGTGGCTCTCGGAACCGCAGAGCACCGTCTGCTCTTCACGGCGCAGGGCTGGAAGCGTCTTCTGGAGACAGTTGCAGCCGCGGTCCAGGACCACCACAAGAGGTTCCCCACGCGCCCGGGGATGCCACAGGGGGAACTGGGGAGCAAGCTGAAGCTGCCTCCAGCTCATTTCACCGCCGTACTTCGCCGGCTCCTGGAACAGGCCGCACTCGTGGAGGAGGGGCCAGCCGTTCGCCTTCCCTCACACCACATCCAGCTCAGCAAGGACCAGCAGGCGAAGGTGGATACCTATATTCGCTCCCTCGCCCAGAACCCCTTCGCCCCTCCCTCAGATATCGCGCCGGACGCTGAGCTGCTCAACCTGCTGATCAAACAGCGCCGCGTGGTCAGGGTGAGCGACAGCGTGGTCTTCGCGGCCTCCGCCTACGACGAGATGGTGAAGAGAATCACCGACCACATCAAGGCGCACGGCAAGAT
>CAZBET010000198.1:226-3721 GCA_964490995.1 uncultured Dehalococcoidia bacterium | reverse complement strand
AATGCCGGGTGGAAGTAATTGACTCCAAATCCGGCACTATGGCCGAGGGATTCATAGTCATGAAAGCGGCCGAGGCAGCTAGGGCTGGAGCCAGCCTTGATGAGGTTATTGACATAGCCCGCAAGACGCTTCCTCGCGTAGACTTACTTGCCACCTTTGACACTTTGGAGTACCTCAAACGGGGTGGTCGTATTGGAAAAGCGCAGGCTTTTCTGGGGTCAATGCTCAAGATTAACCCACTTGTCACCTTGAGAGATGGGGTGGTTGAGCCTGCAGGCAGGACACGCTCTCGGGCCGCAGCAATCGAGCGTCTGTACCAATTTGCCATGAGTTATTCCCACATTGAAGAGATGGCTATTGAGGAAGCTACCACTCCTGATGAAGCCGAGAAGCTGGCAAAGCGGCTTAGCGCCAAATTTCCCAAAGAGCGTATCTACCGCTCGAAGCCAAGCCCGGTAATTGGCGCACATACAGGTCCGGGTTTCTTCATCGTAGCGATACTGGGGGACAAGTCATCATCTACAGCTCCCGTTGGCTGCGGCCATTGAGGTGACATTCGTCCAGGTTGTTCACTGCGCGCCGGGCATCGCTCAGCCGCAGGGGCACCCGCGAAGAGCTATCATTGCGGGATTCATGCGTATCGGCTGCCTAGCGGTCGAGACCAAAGGCCAGGCAGAAGGTTGCTCCTATGATGGGCTCTGGAGCTACTTGGCCAGCCGATGCAACCCCATTTTGGTTCTTTGTGGCCCCAACTGGGAAGTGGCATGGAATGTTCTGTCAATTGACCACAGTGGCCTGCGCCTTCTGGCCGCCCCAGGCGCCGGCTTCCAGGTCGTGCTCGCGGCGAGGGGGCCGCGGCGCTAACTGAAAGTGACCCAGAAGGAGTTTGCTGACTGCGCTATTCTTGCTGACCAGGGGGGTATAGCAGGACTTCGTCGATGCTTCTTCTGGGCATAGGTTCCGGCCGTTCGTTAGCATAGCCCACGGCAATAACAAATGGAACGATGTAGTCTGCGGGTAGACCCAAAACCTCTCGTATTCTATCCTTCTTCATCCAGCCAACATAGCAGGTTGCCAATCCCAGCTCTGTCGCCCTGAGAACCAGAAGAGATGAGGCAATAGACAGATCCCTCAGCGCGCGTTTCTCATTCTCCTCATTCCATCCCTTGATTCCTTGCCCGTACGAACGGGGATCAGCGCAGCAGACTATTATTGCGGGTGCCTGGTAAACGAAGTCTTGTTCGAAGACCCGGTTCTCCCTTAGCCTGTCCTTCGTTTGATCGTCTCTCACAAGGTAGTACTTGCACGGTTGTGCGTTACTTCCAGAAGGGGCCAGCCGTGCAGCATCAATCAGTTCTCTAATCAAATCAAAAGGGACCTCTTTGCGTTTGTACTTCCTTATGCTTCGCCGTTTCAATATCGCTTCTTTGACGTCCATAATCGAGTCACCTCCTGTGGATTCTCAGCCAGAAGCAGTACCCTTCTACGCCAGCCTGGCAAGCGTCAACGCTCGGCTAGGCCCTGGGCTTAGTTGCCTACAGCCTCATTCTGCCTGCGCCTTGCGAACTCCCTTCACGGCTTCCCCTCCGGTAGTTCGTTCATTGCCTCGTCTATCGTTGCACCAGCATGGACTATCCTGGCAATAGCCCTTGTCATCGCTGCGGGTTCCTTATACTGCCAGATGTTTCTGCCGAAGACCACACCTCTTCCGCCACCATCTATCGTTCCCTTGACCGTCCGCAAGACATCTCTGGGGCTTTCCATCATCGGTCCCCCGGCGATCAGAACAGGGATAGCGCAAACCTCGGTTACTTTCCTGAAATCCTCCAGATTGCCAGTGTAGTTTGTCTTAATGAAGTCGGCTCCGTATTCCTGTCCAATCCTTGCTGCTACTGATACGTGTGCGACGTCATAAGGATTCCCTATTTTTTCGCTGGGTATGGGAAGGGCTTCAGCCACCAGTGGCATCCCCCAATCCTGACATCTCTCTGCCACGTTGGCCAGACCCCTGAGAATGTTGCCTTCCCCGGGTACCCCCAGAAAAGCCATTGCCATCACACCGTCTGCGCCCAGCTTGACTGCTGCCTCCACGCTATACAGCAGGTTCCATTCGCCTTTGGTAAGAAACCCTTCCAGGCCGTAGCTGGTTGGCCCACCGTCAATCCGCAGTATTATGGCTACTCGTCCCTGCATCAGGTGGTAGAATTGCCGTACTACACCGAAGGTGGTCATTATGGCGTCGGCGCCTCCCTCTATCACCCTGTTGATGGTTTCACCCGGCTTCTCCAAGCCTGCCATGGGGCCAAAAACGGAAGCGTGATCCATAGCGACAACCAAGGCGTGGCCATCCCTCTGGAAAATCCTGCTCAACCTCAGCTTCTTACCTATGTCTGACATGGATTCCAACCTCCTAGAAATTCAGTATAGGCGTCCGCAATTGACATCGTCTAGAAACCCATTACTACTATGAAGGCCCCCTTGGGGGCACAGCAGACCAAGGCAAGTTGCACCCGAGGTCAATACGAGAAGAGCGACAACCAGAAGAGCCGGTATCCGTAGCAGAACGCATCTACCGGCCAGCTCTCCTCGATACCTCAGGGTTGAGCAAGTTCCTGGGGCGCTCTCCCCTCAAGAATCTCTCTATATCGTCAACCATCATCCGTGAGTGGCGTACTATAGTCTCTGCTGTTGATCCTGCGATGTGAGGCGTGAGGACTACGTTGCCCAGCTTGAGGAGAGGACTATCAGGTTGCACAGGCCAGGTCTCGTAGACATCGAAGGCAGCCCCGGCGATACGCTTCTTCCTCAAAGCCCGGACAATGGCCTCATTATCGATGACATAGGCGCTGGCTGCGTTGACAAGGCAAGCGGTGGGCTTCATCAAAGAAATCATCTGAGCACTGATCAAGCCTATGCTCTCAGGAATAGTCGAGCAATGAATGGTTATGAGATCCGACTGCTTCATCAACTCATCCAGCTCCAGCGGCTTGGCTCTGGCCTTTCTTATCCTATCCGGGTCCACAAAGGGATCGTATGCCAGTACGGAGGTTCCAAATGCTCTAACAAGCTTGGCCACTTGCCGCCCGATGGCTCCAAATCCCACTATGCCGACGGTCTTGCCGCTTAGCTCGGTGCCGCGCAGCGAAATGTGAGCACCAACTACGTCGTCAACCCATCCGCCTGAGCTTGTCATTTGATGCGCCGCTGGGATATTCCGCACCAGAGACAACATCAACCCCACCGCCATCTCGGCCACGGCGTTAGCATTTCTCGCTGGGGTGTTGACCACTGGGACACCGTGCTCCGTGGCTGCTTCTATGTCGACCTGGGTCACACTACCTCTAGTATTCCCCAGGAACCTCAGTTTCGTAGCCTTCTCAAAGACATCACGGGTCACATATTCCGCCTCCGTTATGAGTATTCCGATGTCTTGCTTCTGAATGCGATCGATAAGCTCCTCTGGCGAGTGCAGCCTTCTTGTTTCCTCCCAATTCT
>CAZBET010000198.1:0-216 GCA_964490995.1 uncultured Dehalococcoidia bacterium | reverse complement strand
CATCACTTCCACGCTTCTCTTCAATCTCTTCAAGGAGTCAGGGCAAAAGGGAGCTGTGATAAGTGCTTTCATGTCATATCTCCTCTGTCAATAACCACCGTTCTTGACCCACCCTGGGTGATGAAGTTATATCACCTTCTCTTCGTGGCAGTCAATATTTCCTTTCTGCGGTGCGGGGGCAGTCGCTCCCGGTGGCTGGCGTCCTCGAATGAGGCC
>CAZBET010000197.1:0-3726 GCA_964490995.1 uncultured Dehalococcoidia bacterium | reverse complement strand
GAGGCCTGAAGAGGAAGGGGGGTTACTATCATGGGCACCACCGATGTGATATACCTCGTGCTCTTCTTTGTCTGTCTGCTTTTCTCTGCCTTTTTCTCCAGCTCAGAGGTGGCGTTCGTATCCCTGCAGAAGCTGCGGCTCAGGCACCTCGCGACCACCGACGGCACCGAGGGGGCTGCCGCCAAGCAGGTGGCCCTGATGACAGAGAGGCCTGAGCGGTTGCTCACCACCGTACTTCTGGGCAACAACCTGGTCAATACCGGCGCCGCAGCCCTGGCTACAATCCTGGTCGCATCCGTATTGACCGAAGGGCAAGCGGTGCTGGTAACTACGGCAGGGGTGACCATAGTATTGCTCGTCTTTGGAGAGGTCTTCCCCAAAGTGGCAGCCACCAGATACGGGGAGCGTTTGGCTTTTGTGTATGCCACGCCCATGAAGCTACTGATATGGGTTCTGTCGCCGATAGCCACAGTCTTCGTCTGGATAGCCGACAAGCTGGCCCGGCTTATCGGCGCTCACCCCACGCCGCGGGCGCTGACCAGCGAGGAGGAGATTCGCACTGCTCTGTCCGTCGGGGTGGAGGAGGGAACACTCGTGACGGCTGAAGCCGAGATGATGGAGAGGATGTTCCGTTTCGGCGACCGGCAGGTTGCTGAGGTAATGACTCCCAGGCCCGACATCACCTGGGTGGAGAAAGGCACCGCGCTGGCTGATTTCCTCCCTATATATGCCCAGAGCCCTCACTCACGTTTTCCCGTATACCAGGACACCATAGACAATGTAGTAGGTGTCCTCTGGATAAAGGATATGCTCATGGCCCAGGCCAAAGGTACGCTGAGAGAGGACGAGCCCGTCGATGATCTCGTGCGCCCTGCGTACTTCGTGCCCGAGAGCAAACCGATTGCGGAGCTCTTCGCCGAGTTACAGAAATCCGGCGGCCACATAGCCATGGTGGTGGACGAGTTCGGCGGCATCGCCGGACTGGTCAACATGGACCAACTGCTGGAGGAGATTGTCGGCGAACTGGGAGACGAGCTGGCCAGAAGGCCAAAGAGCTTCGAGACCGTTGGCGAGAATAGCTTCCAGATAGATGGCGGCATGAGGATCGAAGACGCCAATGACAAGATGCAATTGGGGCTTCCCGAAGGCGATTACGAGACTGTGGCTGGCTTCGTGCTCAACATGCTTGGGCGCATCCCCAAAGAGGGAGAACAGTTGAGGCACGACAAGCTTAAGCTGGTGATAACCGAGATGAAGGGTGTCAAAATCGAGAGGATCCTAATCACGAAGGAGTAGCGATGCAGCGACTGCGCTTGACCTTCAGCAGAGGGGAGCAGTTGAAGTACATCTCCCATCTGGACCTGATGCGGCTGTGGCAGCGGGCGCTGCGCCGCGCCGGCATCCCGCTGGCCTACTCCCAGGGGTTCAGCCCCCACCCCAGGCTGTCCCTCGCGGCTCCCCTGGCCATAGGTGTCACCAGCAGCGGAGAGCTCATGGACGTCTTCCTGGAGCATCGGGTCTCACCGCACTTCTTCATGAAGACTATGAGCAAACAGTTGCCTCCGGGCATCGATATCTCGGAGGTGGTAGATGTAGCGCTGGGATTGCCCTCGCTGCAATCCCAGGTGCTGTATGCAGACTACGAGGTCCGCGTGAACACCACCAGGGCACGAGAGGAAGTCGAAGCGTCGCTGCAGTCTCTGCTCGCCAAAGACAGCCTGCCGTGGCAGCACACCCGAGACAAGGAGATTCGCAAGTACGACCTGCGAAGTCTTGTCCAGGATCTGCGGGTGGCCGACGGGCGCCCGCCCGAGTGCGTGCTGGGAATGCGCTTGCGCTGCGATGCCTCGGGCACGGGAAGGCCGGAGCAGGTGACACTGGCGCTGGGCTTCCCCGACCCGCCGGCCTCGATTCATCGGCTCAAGCTGATCCTCGCTCAGCAAGCGAGGCAATTCGCCCACCGGTAGTCGCCCAGACATGGCAGAGCAAGCACTGGACCCGCGGCGGCAGCAGAAAGCGCGCGAGTACGCCAGCCCGGCGAGACGGCTGCTCCTTGTGGAAATGGGACTGGGCGGCGTCTACCTGCTCGTCGTGCTCCTCAGCGGCCTCTCCGTGGGGCTCCGGAATCTGCTGGACATGCCCCAGCCCGCCAGGGTAGCCCTGTACTTCGTCATCCTCATCCTGACCTACACGGTCCTTTCTTCGCCGCTGAGCTTCTATCGCAGCTTCGTCCTGCCGCACAGATACGGGCTCTCCCATCAACGCTGGTGGTCCTGGCTCGCCGACGAGACGAAAGAGGCCATCATCGGACTGGCGCTGGGCACAGGCATGGTGGTAGTCATCTATCTGTGCCTCGAAGCCTTCCCCGGGACTTGGTGGCTGCTGGCCTTCGCCTTCGTAACGCTGCTCATGGTCGTGATGACCAGGCTCGCGCCGGTGCTCATCCTGCCCCTCTTCTTCAAGCTGGAACCGCTGGCCGACAGCGAACTCCGCCAGAGGCTGGTTTGCCTGGCGGAACGCTGTCACACGAGAGTCAGTGATGTATATCAGATTGGGCTGAGCAGGAAGACCACCGCGGGCAACGCGATGCTCATGGGGTGGGGCGGCACCAGGCGCATCGCTCTCAGCGACACCGTGCTCCAACGGTACACACCGGACGAGATCGAGACCATAATGGCCCACGAGCTGGGCCACCAGCGCCACAGAGACATCGCCAGGCTGATCGTGGCTCAGTCTCTCCTCGCCCTGCTCGGTTTCTACCTGGCAAGCCTCGCGCTGAACTGGGCCGTGCCCAGCCTCGGCTTCAATGGCATCGCGGACGTAGCCGCGTTACCCCTGCTCGCGTTGGTGCTTGCTGCCTTCGCTCTGGCGGCAACGCCTCTGGCCAATTCCTACAGCCGGCACGTGGAGGAGGCCGCCCACAATTACGCGCTGGCCGCCACCGCCAACCCCGAGGCTTTTTCCGCCATGCTGACGAAGCTCACCGACCAGAACCTCGGGGAGTCTCGACCCGGCAGGTGGACAGAACTGCTATTCTATGACCACCCCCCCTACCACAAGCGAATGGAACTCGCCCGGCGTTTTAAGAAAGAGGAGAACCGATGAGACTCATCTTGGCCAGGCACGGGCAGACCGACTGGAACAGAGAGCGGAGGGTCCAGGGCCTCAGCGATCTGCCGCTGAATGAGACCGGCAGAAGGCAAGCCGAGGCGCTCGCGCGTGCTCTGAGAGACCAGAGGATTGACGCTATCTACACCAGCCCGCTGCGGCGAGCGCGCGAGACGGCGGACGCCATAGGCCGCTTCCATGACGTTCCGGTGATAGTCCACGATGGCCTGAAAGAGCTCGATGTCGGGCAGGTCGATGGCCTGACCTACGAGGAGATGAAGACCCAGCACGGCGAGTTCTTCGCCAGATGGATGGCGGATTTCACGTCCGTCAGGCTGCCAGGCGGAGGAACCCTGCCCGAGCTTCAAGAGCAGTGCTGCACAGCCCTCGACGAGATCGTGACGGAGCGCCGGGCATCGGAGTGCAGCGACACAGACCAGAAACGGGTGGTCCTAGTCACCCACTACTTCCCCATCCTCTCCATGCTCTGCCGGTCGCTGGGCCTGGAGCTTTCTCAGTCGCGAAGGTTCAGACTGGACGTGGCCTCCATCTGCGTGCTGGACTTCAACAGCGTTTGGCCCGTCCTGGTCTCCCTGAACGATACCTGCCACCTGAGGG
>CAZBET010000196.1:0-3731 GCA_964490995.1 uncultured Dehalococcoidia bacterium | reverse complement strand
ATGGAGAAGGTGCCGATGGCTTTGGCCACCAGTTGGCCGTCGTTGTGGACCTCGGACTCCATCGCAGCGATCCTCTTGCTCCTGCTGATGACCCGCGAGTCGCAGACCAGCTTCCCCGACCTGACGGGCCTGAAGTAGATGATCTTGTTCTCTATGGTCGCGCAGATCTCACCCTCGTTCAGGCAGGACATTAGCGCCACACCCATGCCCGAGTCAGCGAGCGTATAGATGGCGCCGCCATGCACGGTCCCCGCCGCGTTCAGGATATCGTGACTGACTTCGAGCGTGCCCCTGCTGTACCCATCCCTGACCTCGCTGTAGGTGACCCCCACGAGGTCCCGAAATGGGCTGAACCCCTTTGCCTGCATGAGTTGCGTGATGTCCATCGAGTGTACCTCCGGAGACAAGTGCCGTCGCCCCACCGGCCCGTAGCCTTCGAGCCGTAGTATACCCAGGCCGCTTCGCGGTCACAAGCAGCCGCGCCATCGCGCACGCGACGGCATCTATCCGTGTCGATGTAATGCATACTTGACATTAAGTGACGTATAATGTACACTGTGTAACAAACGGGTTACACGCAACCGCTGTAGGATGTTCGAACTGGAAGGAGGACAGATATGGCTCCGCTACAGAAACGGGCTTGGTTGGCTCTCGGCGTGGGAGTGGTCATGTCACTCGCCATTATTGGCATCTTTGTCGCCAGGGGAGCGACTTCTTATGACGACGACAAGGGCATGAGAGTGGTGGTGTCGGTTATCTTTGTGGCCACTCTGGCGCTGTACGCGGTCATCATGTCGCTCACGCGGCGCGGACGGGACAAGACAGGAGTGTTACGCGATGAGAGGGACGAAGCCATAGTGAGGAGCGCATCGGTCGTGCAACTCTGGGCGGTCATCATCTCTCTGGCAGCGTGGGTGATAGCTTTGAGCGAAGTCTACTGGGACCAGGGGGCAATGCCCGTCGTTCTCCTCTACGTGATGTTCATGTCAACTCTCATCGTGAACATGCTGGCCCAGGCAGTGGGCATCCTGATAGGCTACCGCAGGGCGGGGGCACATGGGGAAGGTTGAGACAAGGAATCGCATCAGGAGACTGCGTTTCGACCACGACGAGATGACGCAACAGGAGCTTGCGGACCGCGTTGGCTGCACGCGGCAGACAATCATCGCGCTTGAGGCAGGGAAGTACGTGCCCTCCGTGGCCCTCGCTTTCAGGATAGCGAGAACGTTCGGCGTACCCGTGGAGGAAGTATTCCAGTACGACGAGTAGGCAGCGTCGCAAGTACGGGCAATTCATGAATTGCCCATTGGTGGGGAAATCCCCCTAGCCCCCTTTGCCAAAGAGGGGAAAACCACCGCATCGCTCATTTCGCATCTTGCGCTTTCCACTCTCCACTTTGCACTCGCAGGTCGAGTTTGGTGGGTTCCGCTCCGCTGCACCCACCCTACACTGCACGGCTGCCTCGCAGCTAGGGTGCTATAATGTCGGTGATGGTTGTCTCACGAGCGCGGCTGGTTCGCAGGGGATCGGGACCACGCAATGGAAGAGGCTGAGTTCAGGTGCGGGGCGCTTCACTGCGCCGGATGCAGGAAGACCTTCTACTACCGCACACACATCCTGCCGGGCGACGACTACGAGGTCTTCAAGTGCCCCGAGTGCGGCCAGGAGCTGCGCGACGTGCCGGTCAATACGTTCATGGACTGCACAGAGGAGATGCTCGATGTGCTGAACCAGTTGGATGAGGAGTTCAAAGCGGGCTTCGGCGGCCCAGACTGAATGCCGAAGTAGATCCGCAGGTAGCCCGATGTTCAAACCATTGAGGAAGCGCCTCAACCGGAAAGGGCCCGCCCTGAACACACGGGCCGAGCAACTGGTGACGGTGGACTGCCCGTTTCAGGTGCACTGCCCGTACCTCGAATACCCGCTGCGACCCGAGCCCCGGTACGGATACGGCAAGCCGCCGCATCCGCAGCTTTACGAAGTAATCGACAGGAACAGGGCTGCATACCGGCGCACTCTCGAAAGCTTCCTGGGCCTCAGGCAGCACTTCCTCGCGATCCCCCTCGAAGAGCCGGTGGAATCCAGACACCCGTGCTGGATCAATGACTGGATCGCGGCGCTTGATTCGGTCGCGCTCTTTTCGCTGCTCTGCCTCAACAACCCCGGAACGTATCTGGAGATAGGTTCAGGGTGGTCAACGAAGTTCGCAAGGCGGGCGGTGCGCGACGGCAGCCTTCGGACGAGGATAGTCTCGATCGACCCCTGCCCCAGGGCGGAGATAGACTCGATTTGCGACGAAGTCATTCGCAAAGCGGTTGAGGACGTCGAACTGAGCGTCTTCGACGAGCTGGAAGCCGGTGACATCCTGTTCGTGGATGCCACGCACCGCTGCTCCATGAATTCGGATGTGGCGGTGGTCTTCCTGGACGTGTTGCCCCGGCTGAGACCCGGCGTGCTGGTGCAGTTCCACGACATCTACCTGCCCTATGACTATCCAGACTGGTGCAACGACCGCTACTACTCGGAGCAGTATCTGCTCGCTGTCCACCTGCTGGCTGACAGCAGCAGGTTCGACATCGTGCTCCCCAGCGCCTTCGTCCACAATGACCCCGAACTGCGCGCAGTACTGGCCTCGCTCTGGGAGGAGACAAGGACGCAGGGCGTCAGCGAAGGGGAGTCGTTCTGGATGCGCGTGATGTAGGGGCGAGGTCACCTCGCCCGCAGAAAGGGCGGGGCAACCGCGCACCTGCGAGCTATCTGCTGTGAGCCATGAGCCAAGAGCGGCCCAGCGCCGTGTCCCTACCCTCGCAGGAAGTCCAGGACTTCTTTGTTGAACCTGCTCCTCATCCCGATGAAGAAAGAATGCGAGCCGCCCTCCACCCTGACCAGCCTGGCGTTCGGTATTCTCGTGGCCAGGACTTCCGAAGAGCCGGGCTTGATGAGCCTGTCCCGGGTTCCGGTTATCACCAGGGTGGGCGCAGCAATCAGGCGTAGCCTGTCCAGCGTGTCGTGGCCCACGATAGCTTGATACTGTCCGGAAATGCCCCTGGTCGCCATCAGTCTGGCGCAGGACCTGAGGAGCGGGGCAGCAGCCACGCTGACAAGTCTGCTGCTGAAGCCCAGAGATAGCGCGGTGCCCAGAACGGTCGGAACCGCAACGCCTCTCAGTTCCTCGCAAGAGCATCCTTCCTCAACCCCCAGCCCCCTGTGGTATTCCGAGGAATGACCTCCCGTCTCGTCCTGATGGGCATAGGTGCACCCCAGCACGAGCTTCTTCACCCGTTCAGGGTGATTGATGGCAAGCTCCTGGGCAATGTAGCCCCCCATGGACACGCCCAGTATGTGGGCCTTCTCGACACCGAGGTGGTCCATCAAACCGACCGTGTCTTCCGCCATCATCCTGATGGAGTAGGGCCCACGCGGTTTGTCTGTCCCTCCAACGCCCCGGTTGTCGAACGTCACCACTCGAAAGTGCTTCCTGAAGGCACGCGTCTGAAAGATCCAGCCCCGGCGCGTCCCGCCGAAGCCCATTATCATAACCAGGGGCTCGCCTTGCCCTTCAACCTTGTAGGCAACGTTGATGTCATTCACCCTGGCCTTCGGCATGTGGCCCTCCTGGGACAGTCAGGCTTCAGCTATCAGCTATCAGCCATCAGCGGTAGGGGCGAGGTCACCTCGCCCCTTGTATCTTAAGCTTGTACCTTTCTCTCAGTTGGTGGTATTACTGTATG
>CAZBET010000195.1:0-3743 GCA_964490995.1 uncultured Dehalococcoidia bacterium | reverse complement strand
GTGATCATGTTCTTGATGTAGTCGGCGTGCCCCGGGCAGTCCACGTGGGCGTAGTGCCGCTTCTCGGTCTCATACTCGATGTGCGAGATAGCGATCGTCAGCCCTCTGGCCTTCTCCTCCGGGGCATTGTCAATGCTATCGAAGGGGCGAAACTTAGCCCCTCCCACCGTCGCCAGAACCTTTGTTATCGCTGCCGTCAGTGTAGTCTTGCCGTGGTCAACGTGCCCGATCGTGCCCACGTTAAGGTGGGGCTTGGTTCTCTGAAATACCTGTTTTGCCATGCGCCTTCCTCCGAATGCATTTGAATGAGACTGGAGCCCACAACCAGATTTGAACTGGTGACCCCCTTCTTACCAAGAAGGTGCTCTACCACTGAGCTATGTGGGCAACTTGGCGGTGGAGGGGGTAGGATTCGAACCTGCGTAGCCATTTCAGGCGGCAGATTTACAGTCTGCTGGTATTAACCGCTCACCCACCCCTCCGGACTCGTCCCGAAGCCCGAGAGCGGATTCGAACCGCTAGCCTACCGATTACAAATCGGTTGCGCTGCCATTGCGCCACTCGGGCCTTTCTCGACCTCAAACTGATTGATAAGTATAAGAACAAAAGCTTTCAAAGTCAAGGCTACGTGTAGCGCCACACAGTGCCCCCAGGCGTGTCCTCCAACGTGACACCCAGTTCCCTCAGCTCACGGCGGATCATGTCGGCAAGGTGCCACTGCTTCGCTGTTCGCAACTCGCGTCGCTTGGCTGACAGCACGTCTATCATGGCTTCAACATTGTCGGCATCCGTTCCGCCCACGTCATACTTGGCTGCAAGTTCCGCTAGAGAGGCAAGCGCGATCTCCGGCTTTGCCGGCTGGCCCTCCAGGGTTAGTCCCAGCACTCCGCCAAGGTCCAGCAGGGTCCCGCGTGCCTCCCCTGTGTGGAGATGTTCATCGTGGCCCCGGTTGATTTCCCGCGCCAACTCAAACAGAACCGCAACAGCTTGAGGGGTGTTGAAGTCGTCATCCATGGCTTCGATGAACCGCTCTCGCCAAGGCCGCGGGTCCACAGCGTTGGCCGCCGACTCGCCGATGTCGACGTGCACGGCGCGCACCAGCCTCTCCACCCCCTTCTCCATTGAGGCCACAACCTCGTCGGAGTACGTTATGGGGCTGCGGTAGTGAGAGCTAAGCACCCAGAGCCTCAAGGCATCTCCGCTGTGCTTCGCCAGCGCCCCGCGTATGGTCACGAGCTTGCCCGTGGACTTGCTCATCTTCTCCTCGCCCAGTTGCATCAGGCCGTTGTGCAGCCAGTACCGCACGAAGGGCTTGACCGAAGTGAAAGACTCCGACTGTGCGATCTCGTTCTCGTGATGGGGGAAGATGAGGTCCTGCCCGCCACCGTGGATATCCAGGCTCTCTCCGAGATACCTGAGGCTCATGGCGCTGCATTCGATGTGCCACCCGGGCCTGCCCGGCCCCCAGGGGCTGGGCCATTGGGGCTCGCCACGCTTGGCAGCCTTCCACAGGGTGAAGTCCAGCGGGTGTTCCTTCGCTTCGCTCACCTCAATTCGGGCGCCCGCCATCATGCCCTGCAAAGTGCGATGGCTCAGCTTGCCGTAGTCGGGGTCGCTCGTAACCCGGAAATAGACATCGCCCCCCATCTCATAGGCATAGCCCTTGCGTATCAGCCCTTCGATAATCTCGATGATCTTGGGTATCTCTTCGGTAGCCCGGGGGTAGACGTCGGCCCGTCTCACGTTGAGGGCATCCATGTCGGCAAAGTACTGCCCAATGAACCCTTCGGCCAGTTCGCGCGGGGGCACGCCCAGTTCGTTCGCGCGATTGATGATTTTGTCGTCAATGTCGGTGAAGTTCTGAACGTATCTGACCGTGTAGCCGCGGAATTCGAGGTAGCGCCTGATGGTGTCAAAGACGATGTAGCTCATCGCGTGCCCCAGATGGCACGCGGCGTAGGGGGTCACGCCACAAACGTACATCCGCACCGGGTCGCCCTGCGGGGTGAAGTCGTCTTTCCTGCCGGAGAAGGTGCTGAATATCCTGATCACGCTTCTTCAACCAGAGCCACAGCGACCGCAACGATGCCCTCTTCTCTCCCTGTGAAACCCAGGCCCTCGGTCGTCTTGGCCTTGACGCTCACCTGGCTCCTGGCAATAGACAGGGCCTGGCTTATGTTCTGCCTCATCTGTTCCCCAAAGGGGTGAATAAGGGGACGCTCAGCGATTACCGTAGCATCAACGTTCCTGACCCGCCAGCCTCGCGCTTTCAGCAGGTCGCCGGCCCGGCTGAGCAGAACAATGCTCGAAATGTCCTTGTATGCAGGGTCGCCCGGGGGGAAGTGAGTCCCGATGTCTCCAAGAGCAGCAGCGCCCAGCAGGGCGTCTACTATAGCGTGGACAACTACGTCAGCGTCGCTCCAGCCTTCGAGACCCCGTTCAAACGGAATCTCGACGCCACCCAGCACCAGCCGCCGTCCTCGGACTAACCTGTGGACATCGTAGCCGATACCGACGCGCATGGTGCTCCAGAGCTGGAGTGTGGTTTGTCGCTGTTCCTCAAGAGGACCTCAGCCACCGCTAGGTCCTCGGGGGTCGTCACTTTTATGTTCCGATAGGAGCCCATGTAGACTTCTACCCTCTGGCCCATCCTCTCGACAAGCGCGGAGTCGTCTGTGACCTCTTCCCCAGTCTCTTTGTAGGCTTCCGCTATCAGGTCATAGCGAAAGACCTGTGGCGTCTGGGCGGCCCACAGGCTCTGCCGTCCCGGAGTCTCTTGGACAATGCGGCGGCGGGAGACAACCTTGATGGTGTCCTTCACCGGCACTCCTGCAATGGCCGCGCCGGTCTCGCGGGCTGCGACAAGGCCGCGTTCGATCAGGTCGGCTGTCACGCATGGCCTGGCCCCGTCGTGGATAACCACCCACTCGCAATCGGTCAGCCTCCGCAGCCCCTCCCTCACCGAGTCCTGACGCCTCAGTCCGCCGGCGCATACGGCAACCACCTTGGACCAGCCGCAGTCTTCCACCAGCTTGCGACCCTGCCCCAGGCTTCTCCTTGCCAGCACGATGACAATGTCGTCGACGAGGGGGCAGTTCTCAAAGACCGTGACTGCCTTTGCCAGCAGAGGCTCCTTGCCAAGCTGGACGAAGGCCTTGTCAATTCCTCCCATTCGACTGCTGGTCCCGCCAGCGACAATTATGGCGCCAACCTTACCGCCTGCTTCTCTCATCAACAGCTTCCTTGGGCTGAGCAAAGATTATCCGACCGGCTGCGGTCTGCAATACCCTCGTCACCGAGATGGCAATGTTGGTGTTCAGGTACCTGCGGCCTCCTTCCACCACAACCATGGTACCGTCATCAAGAAAGCCGATGCCCTGGCCCACCTCTTTGCCCTCCTGCACAATGCGCAGAATCATATCTTCGCCAGGCAGGAGCACAGGCTTGACAGCGTTGGCCAGTTCGTTGACATTGAGCACCTTCACACCCTGGAGTTCAGCCACTCGATTCAGGTTGACATCATTGCTGACAATCGGGCAGCGAAGCGTCTTGGCCAGTCTCACCAGCTTGGAGTCGACGTCAGGCGTGTCATCGAAGTCTATGTCCGAAATCTGCACCGGCGCGTCCGCCTCGCGCTGAAGCTGTGTCAGCATCTCCAGCCCCCTTCGCCCCCTGTTGCGGCGGAGCGGATCGGAGGAATCAGCGATGTGCCGCAGCTCGTCGAGCACGAATCTGGGAACGAC
>CAZBET010000194.1:0-3747 GCA_964490995.1 uncultured Dehalococcoidia bacterium | reverse complement strand
CGCCGATGCCGCCGTCGTCGTCGCCTACGGGCTCCTGCTGCCGGCCGCGTAGGCCTACACGAGGCCATAGGGCAGGGGCTCCGCCCCCTGCCAGGGCCGTGGGCGTTCAATTGAACGCCCCGCGACCCCCGCGTGGTAGGGGCACGGTGCACCGTGCCCCTACGGCTGGATGCAGGATCGGTCACAAGACAAAGAGGAGGGGCGTCCGCCTGCGGCGGACGCCCCTTACACGTCAGATTCGCCGTTGCGCCGTTCTATCCTTCCCGAACGATGACGCCCATCGCGCCGGGGCCGGCGTGGACGCCCAGGGAGGGGCCGACCCTCGCCAGATAGCTGGCAGCGTCGGGGAAAAGCGCCTTGACACGGTCGAGCATGGCCTTCGCCTCGTCCTGCTCCGTGGTGTATGCCACCGAGACTTCCTTCGCCTTCGGGAAGCCCCTGGCAAAGCTGTAGAGCCGCTCCACCGCCTTGGCCTTGGTGCGAGCCACACCCACGGGGGACAGATGACCTTCCTTCAGGGTCAGCAGGGGCCTCACCCGCAGAACCGACCCGATAAGGCCCGGAGCCCTGCCCATACGGCCGCCGCGGACCACGTACTTGAGCGTATCCACAAGGATCATGAGGTGGACCCGCGGGATGATGCGCTGCGCGGTCTCCACGACCTGCTCGAAGCTGGCTCCGGCCTGCGCCTCCCGGGCTGCGGCAAGGACGATCATTCCCAGGCTCATCGAGATGGTCTTGGAGTCCAGCACTTCGATGCGGCACTTCTTCTCGACGAGCTCCTTGCCCAGCGTCGCACAGTTGTAGGTGCCGCTTTCCCGGGCGGTAAGGTGTATCGAGACAATCTGGTCGGTCTCCTTTGCCAGGCGGTTGTAGACGTCGGCGAAGTCCTTGGGCGAGGGCACGGAAGTAGTGGGGTGAACGCCATTGAGAGATAGTCTGCGAAAGAATTCGTCCACGCCCATATCTATGCCGTCACGGTAGGACTCCTCCCCAAACACGACGTAGATGGGCACGACGGTGATACCCAGCTCCTTGAGCAACTGAGGAGGGATATCGCAGGTGCTATCGGTCACAATCTTGACTGTCATGGCTCTCCTTTGGAATCATTCTGCCAAATTGTACCACAGGTGGTCAACCCCTGGGTAGTCGCCCTCAATCCGTGAGCCCAAGCCCAGCAGGCCACCTCGTGCGCGACGACGCAAACAACGTGGCCGTAGGGGCAGACCAATGTGTCTGCCCAACCAGGAGGGAGGGCGAACACATGGGTTCGCCCCTACGGGCCATCCTCATCTTCTTCATATGCTCCGTATTGCGGCGGTGCCTCCCCCTGGCTTTCGACGATGCGCGGATACCTGCCCCGTTCTTCCTCATGCTTGATGCCAAGCAACTGAACGGAGTGCCACCACGAATCTCCGAAGTCGAATAGATAGAGGAACTCCTTGTTTGCCTTCAAACCCAGCGAGCCCACCCTCGCCTGCTTGGCACTCTTGGCGCGGCTTTCCGGGTCGTGAAGGCCGTACTCGGATGAAACATCACCGGGCTTGTTGCTGAGGTAGAAAGCGTAAAGATGCTCCTCCCAGCGCTCGAAGGCTTTGAAGATAGCCCTGTGCAAATGATGAAGCGTCTGGCTACCTTTCAGCTCAATCTTGCGCCATACGCCGGGAGCGGCCTTGAGACTGACCTTGAACGTGTAGATGTCCGCCAGATTCTTCCCTGCGGGCTGCGGTGCTTCAGCTTCAGGCTCAAAAGCCCTGAGAAAGACCTCAGGAACGTCGGTGGCTTTGGGCCTACCTTCCGGCCTTGTTTGCCTGCTGCGCCACACAGACCCGAGCCAGTTAATAGCACCTTTCGCGGCCAGCCAGCCAACAGCAAACTCCTCCACATACCACACGGCCTCGGTTTCGTCGCCAAAGCCCACGTAGTCCGGTAGTTCCCTGGGCAGCATCTTGTCGCCCAGGAGGTATGGCACAACGTAGCGGTTTTGCTTCACCGCCTTCAGCAGAAGCCGCCGAGCCTCCGGGCCATCGCCCTTCTTGATGAATGTGGCCACAGCCGAGGTGTAGAGCCAGGCTGCTGTTGGCTCGTCATACTGCCCCAACAATCCCAGCAAGGCATCGACATCGCCCATTTCCAGTAGACATGCAGCCAGCAAGTGGCGGTTGCCCTGATTGTCATTGGGGTTAAGCCTGAGCAGGTCGCGGTAGTGCTCTGCAGCCTCCTTGTGCCTTCCAATAGCCGATAGAGTCTGGGCAAGCCCGGTGCGAGCACGCATATATGGCCGTGTGCTCAGGATGGCCCAGAAGTGGCCCACGTCCTCACTGAATGCCTTGGCCCCCAGAGCACGCTCCCCAGCCTCGACGCCAGCCTGGTACAGCACGAGGGCTTCCCCGAGACCTCGCGCGCTCTCCTCAGCTAGAATCACATAGGCATCAGCGCAATCCGGGGAGACCTCCAGCGCTTTGTGGGCTAACCCTATCCTCTCCTCCAGATTCGCGGTTTCCCACGCATCAAATGCGATGTGCTGAGCCCGCGTTAACGGGTCCTGTTGCCTTGATCGCCCCAACACACGATCCAGATCACCGGAGGCTGCAAGGCTTTGGAGGTACTTGTCCAGTTCCTCCCTGGATTCGAATTTATGTTCTTCGATAAGCTTGCTGATAGCCTCCATGTTCCTTTCCATCGACCGGCGCACCGCCAGCCCATCCATAGGACCCGTGGGGCCAACCCAGGTTTTCCCTGTCTTCTTGCGTTTCCGCCCGTCCTTCTTCGCCATCGCTACCTCCTTCCAGGCAACCATCCGGCCTACGAGGTGGTGGGTTCCGCTTCGCTCCACCCACCCTACGAGCGCCGGGCTCGGCGCACACACCTTGGCGTCGTCGATCCCCCTTTCGCAAAGGGGGATACAGGGGGATTTCATAGGGCAGGGGCTCCGCCCCCTGCCAGCCCCAAGGGCCCACGTGTCAGGGCAGACACATCGGCCGTCCCCCGCCCGACCGTCGGGCGACCCGATGGGTCGCCCCTACCGCGTGACCGCACGGGCTAGTCCCAGATACTCGCTGTATTGCACCAGGCGGGCCAGCGCTTTGGCGGCCCTCTCGGGCCCGGGGTACGGCATGAGATGGTAGTGTTCCAGCTTCTCAGAGACCGCGCCCTTCATGATGGAGCCCCTCAACATGCTCACGGTAATCACGGGCTTCCGCAACCTCTCCCTGAGCTCCACCAGACGGTCAAGCTTTCCCAGCTCCTGTCGTTCCGCAGCCTCCATCAGACGCTCATAGGCAGCCTTCGCCGCGGGAGGGCTCGGCATCAGCGGGATCAGCCCCCCGACCATCCCCACGCCGCCCACGACCATGACCGCGTCCACGTTCTCGTCCTCCATCATCGCGAAAATGCACGGGTATACCACGGGCTCGCCGCCCGGGTCGACCGGGTTCCCGTGCGACCACCTGTCAGGAAGCACCGAGTTCAGCTTCTTCATGGTTCCCGGCGAGAACCGGGCCATTTCCAGGCCGCACCGCCTCAGGGCGTCCGTGGTGATGACCCCGAGGCCACCGCCCATCGATAATAGCCCGACCCTCCTGCCGCGGGGAAGTGGCTGCGTCGACAGCGCCAGAGCGGTGTCCACAAGGTCGCCGATCTCCTCCACACGTATCACCCCGGCCTGTTTGAAAGCTGCGGCGGAGGCCGCGTCCGACCCGGCCAGGGCCGCACTGTGAGACCGCGCCGCCCGTGCCCCGTCGTCGG
>CAZBET010000193.1:0-3783 GCA_964490995.1 uncultured Dehalococcoidia bacterium | reverse complement strand
CTCTCCGACCTGGCTGCCGAGGCCAAGATACTGCCCCCGCATCGGCACCTGATCATAGATGAGGGGCACCATCTTGAGGATGAAGCTACCAACCAGCTTGGTGCGCAGGTCACCCAGCGGGATTTGCTGGGTCACCTGGGCCGACTGAAGCAGCAGGCCGAGGGGGCGCGCCGCACGAGCCTTCTCGCCTGGCTTGCGGACTGTTTCCGGGGCAGCGCGGTGCCCCAGTCCCGGCAGCGGCAGATCAGACAGTTCTCTGAATCACTGAGCAATCACGTCGAGAAGGCGCAATCTCACGTACTCTACTTCCTTGACAGGCTGCGGGACTTCGTGCAAGCCTACAGCGACGAGAAGGGAGATTATGACCGGGACCTGCTGCTGACCCCCGACAAGAGGGCGCAACCTGGCTGGTCCAGGATAGAGATTGCCTCGGAGGAATTGTCCTCAGCACTCAAGGACATTGCAGACGACCTGGACCGCCTCTACCTGGCGTTCGAGGACCTCTCAAAGAGCAGGGTCGCGGGCTACGAGTACCTGGTGCTTGAGCTTTCCACCATGTTCTGCCAGAGCAACGACCTGCGACAGCAGCTCAACGCCCTCGTATCGTCCCCTGACCCGGATAGCGTCTGCTGGCTGACCGTCGAGGGGCGCACCAACGCCGTAGGGCTGTACTCAGCTCCCCTCAGCGTAGCCAGACCCCTCCGAGACCTCCTTTTCTCAACAAAGGACTGCGTTGTGCTTACTGGCGCCACACTGAGCACCGAGGGCACTTTCGAATACTTCAAGGGCAGATTGGGCCTCGAGTGCGTCAACGAACTCCTCCTGGGAACGCCCTTCGACTACCTGAAGTCAGCCCTGGTCTACCTCCCCCAGGACATCCCGGACCCGGGAAGCGCCGCCTATCAGCGGGCTCTAGAGAAAACGCTGGTGGAGGTCTGCTCCGCGTCCCGCGGCCGCACGCTCGTTCTCTTCACCTCTCACGCTGCGCTCAAGGCCACTCAGTCCGCGGTTCAGTCACCCCTCGAGCAGGAGGGGATTCTGGTGCTGGCTCAGGGTGTCGACGGCACCCCGAAACAGCTTCTGGCATCTTTCAAAGCTCATCCGCAGACGGTGCTCCTGGGCACAGCGAGTCTCTGGGAAGGGATCGACGTGGTCGGCGACGCGCTGAGCGTCTTGGTGATCGCCAAATTGCCGTTCAACGTGCCCACTGAGCCGGTCTTCGCAGCCCGTTCCCAGTTGCTCGACGACCCATTCAACGAATACGCGGTGCCGCAGGCTGCAATTCGCTTCAGGCAGGGTTTCGGACGCCTCATACGCAGCAAGAACGACCGCGGGGCTGTTATCATATTCGACAAACGCATTCAGACGAAGCGGTACGGGTCGGCTTTCCTCGATTCAATCCCGATGTGCACTGTCGTCAGAGGCCCCTCGCGAGAGCTGCCCCGGGCCGTGGCCCAGTGGCTCGACAGGGCTCAAAACGGTCAATCTGAACGTGGTGAGGCCAGTAGCCGAACCTGTTTGTGAAGGCAGGCCGAATGCAAGGAATATACGACTATCTGGATGACCACTGGCATGAAGCCATAGGGGACCTCAAGAGACTCTGCCGCCAGCCGAGCATCAGTGCTCAAGGTCTGGGCATGGCTGAAACAGTCCCCCTTCTCGTGGAGATAATGCATAAGTATGGCATCAGCACACGCGTTCTGCCTAATCCCGGCGGCGGGTACCCTCTCGTTTTCGGCGAGTTGAGAGGTGAGTCAGCCAGAACCCTTCTCTTCTACAACCACTACGATGTCCAGCCTGCGGAGCCTCTGGACCTCTGGAGCACTCCGCCTTTCGAGCCCGCCCTGTATGACAGCAACCTACGGGCCAGGGGGGTCTCCGACAACAAGGGCGACATCGTCGCTCGCCTTCTCGTCGCCAAGGCCTTCCAGCAGGTGCGCGGAAAGCCACCGGTTTCGGTGAAGTTCCTCATCGAGGGCGAAGAGGAGGTCGGGAGTCCCAACATCGGTGCTTTCGTCGAGCAGAACCGGCGACTCCTGAAGGCTGATGCCTGTATCTGGGAGTCCGGCGGTGTCAACTGGAAGAACGAGCCCGTTGTCAGCCTTGGCGTCAAGGGGATCCTCTACGTGCAACTGGAGGCGCGGGGGGCCTCTCGCGACATCCACTCCTCCTGGGCCACGGTGGTGCCGAATCCCGCGTGGCGGCTGATCTGGGCTCTCGCATCACTCAAAGACCTGGACGAGAACATCCTGATCCCTGGATTCTCGGAGAAGGTCTCGCCCCGCACTCAGCAGGAGGTCGACCTCGTCAGGGCGATGCCGCTGGACGAGGAAGAGACCAAACAGGCACTGGGCCTGGAGAAGTTCGTCAAGGGTGTGACTGGCTTCGACTACAAGCAGCGGCACACACTGGAGCCCACCTGCAACATCTGTGGCCTGGACTCCGGGTACGCAGGACCCGGGTCGAAAACGGTGCTCCCCTGCATCGCCCGTGCCAAGCTCGATTTCCGCCTCGTCCCCAACCAGCGCCCCGACGAGACACTCGGCAAGCTGCGAAGACACCTCGATCGCCACGGCTTCAGCGACGTGTTAATCCGCCCCGAGACCGAGGGCGAGAACCCGGCTCGGACCTCTCCGGACTCGCCCTTCGTTGCCATGGTCTGCGACGCCGCGCGGGAGGTCTACGGTGTCGAACCGGTCATCGTGCCCTCGATGGCTGGCAGCGGGCCTATGTACTGGTTCACCGACGCGCTCGGCCTGCCCACAGCCCTCATCGGCGTGGACTACCCCGATTGCAGGTCCCATGCTCCGGATGAAAACATCAGGCTCGCTGACTTCGTCCTGAACGCCAAGCACATCGCCGCTTTGCTGGAGCGAATGGCGTCAGCGTAGACGGCCACGCGCTTCCCGTGTCATTGGTACGAAAATGTCGATTCCATGGGTCATAGGGCAGGGGCTCCGTCCCCTGCCGACGCCAGCGGGTGACAGAGCACCCGCGCTATTTTCATACCCCGTGGTGCCGATGGCAATAGGCATGGATGATTCTGGGCGCCGGGGGCGAGGAATCTCTCAGACTCCTCGCTTCGCTCAGAGTCACAAACAGCATCGCTCGATGCAGAAAGAGAAGCGCACGCGGCTGGGCAAAGTAGCGTCCTCAGGGAAAACCGTGTCTGGCCACCAACAGGTCTCCAACCACTCTCAGCGAGAATCCGCCTTCCGCGGAGACGACGCCCCTTGAAAGCACGGCTCGCAGATGAACGCCAGGCCGCAGACGAGAAGCTGAATGTGCAGGCGACTACAGGCTTGCGCGGCGCCCTCCGCGGACTGGAAATGGACTCTCCTGTGACAGACTGCGCATGTCACCGAATAGACGTCATCCAGGGGCTGGCTACACACGTGGCAGGTCTCAACGTCCATGCCTGTTTCCCTCCGGCTTCCACTCGGCGAGCAGCCTGCGAACAAGAGCCTCCTCCCCGCTCCTGGTCTTCACCCGACCGTCCAGTCTCGCGTCTTTGATAGTCTTCAGCAGCCAGCCCAGCTTCCTTCCCGACGGCACGCCCATACTTTCCAGGTCGTCGCCATTCAGAGAAGGCGCAACGAACCGCAACCTCGACAGGTACAGCTCGAGCCGCCGGCGAACCAGACTGGGATCGCTGGCTATCGCAGCCGCTGTCACCGCACCAGGCCGATGATGCTCCAACAAGCGGCAGATCTCGCTCGGCCGCAGCCCTTCAGCTTCGACAGACGGCAGCACCTTCTTCAAGCCCGAAATGTCTCGAAGAAC
>CAZBET010000192.1:0-3802 GCA_964490995.1 uncultured Dehalococcoidia bacterium | reverse complement strand
TTTCGAGACGGCCTCTTCAGAGAGCCCGAGCAATGGTCGGCCCCAGGCGATTCGCCGGTACCGTCTGACTGACAGCGGCAGAAACAGCAGCAGGAGGTTGCCAACCCATGCCGGGCATTTCCCGCAGGTCGCCGGCCCTGCTATAGAAAGCGGGGGCTGTGGCCCCCGCGCTGTTCTCACGATGGTGCGCGCCCAACATGTCAGGCGCGCTCGATTCCGATTGGGTGGGTCGGGACCCGCGAGAGCCTGCTATTCGTCCTCTACGCCCCGCTCCTTGAGATAATCCACAACGTCTTGTATGGTCTTGATCTTCTCCGCGTCCTCGTCGGGTATCTCCAGGCGCTTTCCCCCGTTGCTGAACTCCTCCTCCAGCGTCATCACCAGCTCTACCAGGTCGAGGGAGTCAGCGTTAAGGTCGTCGACGAAGGACGACTCGGGCTTCACCTCCGAGTTTTCAACGCCCAACTGCTCGACGACGATCTTGATTACGCGTTCAAGAATGGTTGCCATTCCTAACCCCCTTCCAATGTGCCGCAAGACGAGCTCGCAGTTATGGACTGCTCACCTTGGCCTTGCTGATGGAACCCAGAACGCCGTTGACAAACCTTGACGAACTGTAGCTGCCGAACGTCTTGGCCAGTTCCACGGCCTCGTTTATGGCAGCCTTCAACGGCACCCTATTGTCCAGTAAAATCTCGTAAATTGCAAGCCTCAGGATGTTCCTGTCTATGGCGGAAAGCTGGTCCACGGGCCAGGAGGGAGCATGGCTCTGGATGATAGAGTCTATCCGGCTCCGGTTCTTAAGAACGCCCCTCACAAGCTCTTGTGCGTACAGCAGGGCCGGTTCAGGGAGCGACTCCTCCTCCGCAACCCGTGTCAGCGACGCCTCGGCGTCGTGTCCCGACGAGTCGCGCTCGAACAGCGCTTTCAGTGCGGCGATTCTTGCTTTCCGTCTGATATGAGCCACGGTTTCCTCAACCAGCCGCGCAGCCGGCGCCCCTGCCCCTGCGCCCGGACTGTCTCAGGCCATGACCATCCCGCCGTCGACCCTCAGCACCTGTCCGGTTATGTAATGCGCCTCTTCGGAAGCAAGGAAGCACACAGCGTAGGCCACGTCTCTGGGTGTCCCCATGGAGCCAAGCGGGATCTGCATCAAGTACGCCTGTTTCGCGATGTCGCTGAGCCTCCTCGTCATCTCGGTGTCGATGAACCCGGGCGCGATGGCATTGGCGGTTATGCCCCGGGAGGCGAACTCCCTGGCCGTGGTCTTGGTCAATGCTATCAGGCCGGCCTTTGCAGCCGCGTAGTTGGCCTGGCCGGCATTGCCGATCATGCCCACGACGCTCGCGATATTGACGATGCGGCCCCAGCGCTGTTTCATCATGTGCCTCACCACGGCCCGTGTGCAAAGGAAAGCCCCCTTGAGGTTCGTGGCCAGCACCTGGTCCCAGTCGGAAGCGGACATGCGCAGGAGCAGCGTGTCCCGCGTGATCCCGGCATTGTTGACCAGGATGTCGATTCGGCCAAAGGACGACATCGTCTGGTCGGCGAGTTTGGCAACTTCCTCCTGAGACGTGATGTCGGCTGCGACGGCGAGGCTCTTGCCATTCCTGGCGGCGATTTCCCCTGCCACTCCAGTTGCCGTCGCCTCGTTGATGTCGTTGACCACCAGGGCCGCTCCGTACTCCGCCAGCGTCAACGCGATCTCGCGGCCTATACCCTGGCCGCTTCCTGTGACTATGGCTACTCTTGAAGAGAAGTTCATCATGGATGTTTAACCTGGAGGTTTGGATAGGGACGTGCGTCTCTCAGAGACGCATTGCTCTGACGGATTCGGGATCGCTGACATTGAGGACCTGGGCCTTCTTGCTGATCCGCTTGACCAGTCCGGAGAGCACCTGACCCGGGCCGATCTCGACAAAAGTGGCGACCCCGGCATCCACCATGCATTCCACGGAGCGCTGCCACAGGACGCAATGGCACAACTGCTCCATTAGCTCCCTCTTGACCTCGTCGGCGCTGGTCAGCGGCTGCGCGGTGCTGTTGGCGACGATGGGCACCTCGGGCCGGCGGAACTCAACCTGCGAGATGGCTTGAGCCATTCCCGGGGTTGTGCACTGCATCAGCCTCGAATGGAAAGCGCCGCTTACCTGAAGGGCCACCACCCTCGCGGCCCCTCTCGCCCTGGCGAGGTCCATGGCGCGCGCCAGAGCCTCCTTGCCGCCACTGATGACGGTCTGTCCGGGGCAATTCAGATTGGAGACCTCCGCGCCGGTCTCCCGGCATACCTCGTCAAGGACGGCGTGGTCGAGACCTATGATTGCCGCCATGCTCCCCGGCTCGATTTCGCCGGCCTCCTGCATCAAACGGCCTCGCTCTCTGACGAGGCGAAGCGCCTCCGCGAATCCGATGACGTTGGCAGCCACCAACGCGGTGTACTCGCCCAGGCTGTGCCCGGCCACAAAAGCGGGGCTCAGGGAACCGTTGGGGACAGCGGCGGCCCTGAGGCAGGCTATACTCGTCGTCATGATCGCCGGCTGGGCGTTGATGGTCTGGCGGAGTTCGCTCTCCGGCCCCTCGAAACAGAGTTGGGAAAGAGACATGCCCAGCGCGGCATCCGCCTCTTCGAAGACGGCCCTGGCTTCAGGCGAGCTCTGGCAGAGGGCATACCCCATGCCCACCTGCTGCGAACCCTGGCCGGGGAACACGAAGGCGAACTTCGCTGCCTGTTTTGTTTCCTTTTCGAGCACGGGCTATCTCCGGGCGCTACTGCTTCTTCCGTGAAGCGCCTTGTTTGATGACTTCTCGACCTCTGTACGTGCCACAGAACGGGCACACCCGATGGGCGGGCTTCATGTTGTGACACTGGCTACAGGGCACAAGTGCAGGAACAAGGAGTCCGAGATGGCTGCGCCTCTTTCCCTGTCGCGCCTTTGGGTATTTCCTTTTCGGCAGCGGTGGCATTGTCTGACTATCCCCTTTCTTTGCGTACCCTTTTCTTCTGACCTTCGAGAAGCTTCCGCAGCGGAGCCCAGGCCGGGTCGATGCTCGACTGCTTGCAGTCACAAGTCTCGTGGTTAAGATTGCGGCCACATTGCGGACAGAGCCCGGCGCAGTCCTCCCGGCACACCGGCTTCATGGGCTGGGCAAGGAGGGCGTATTGCCGTGCAGCCTCGCCCAGGTCTATCTCGTTGTTCTCGTCGACGGTGAAAGCGCCTGATTCAGGCGCTTGGTCCAGGGGCACCCCCGTTGTCGGGTCCCTGGTTATGATGTATTCCTCCTCGATGTCGAGGACAAGCGGGTACTCGAATTCGTTCAGGCAGCGGCTGCATTCGTCTCGCGCTGTGGTTTCGACCCTGCCGCGCACAAGAATACTACGATTGGTGCGAAGCAATTGCACCTTGCCCCGAATCGGGAGGCCGTTGTCCCCCGGCTCGTCAATCACATACTCGCGAACCGAACCTACAGCTTCTTTAAGCTGCTGGGCTACGTTGATTCTCACTGTGCACCGAGAGCCGCCAGAACCCCTGGTGGCCAGCCGTGGACAACCCGGCGAGTTTAGTAGCCATTGTATGGTAGCGAGTCCAATCTTGTCAACCCGAAGGGTGGGAGGTTCCTCCCCGAGTAGGGGCACGGCATGCCGTGCCCCTACCTGTCATTGCGAGGTGCCCGCCCTTGGCGGGCGACGAAGCAATGACAGCTCCTCAGCCCTTGATGACGCCGATCGGCCTGGCTTTGGCCACCTTCGGCGATATGCCGGCGGCGTCAGTTACGTGAATGACGTCAGCAACGTCCTTGTAGA
>CAZBET010000191.1:0-3814 GCA_964490995.1 uncultured Dehalococcoidia bacterium | reverse complement strand
GTGGCGGCCCCGCAGGTATGGAGGCTGCGAGGGTGGCGGTGCTGAGGGGACACGACGTAACCCTGTTTGAGAAAGAGAAAAAGCTGGGGGGGCAACTGATACCGGCCTCGGTACCCTCGTTCAAGCAGCCGGTCAAGGAGCAGATACGGTATTTCGAAAATCAAATGAATAAGCTGGGAGTGAAGGTCAAGCTTGGGAGAAGAGCAACCCCGGCGTTGATTGAGAGACTGGAGCCAGACGTGGTAATACTGGCGACAGGAGCCTCTCATCTTGTTCCGGGTATTCCTGGCGTTGGGAGGCGGAATGTGGCTACCGCCAGCGAGATACTACTGGGGAAGAGGAAAGCTGGCGAAAGGGTGGCTATAATTGGTGGTGGGGAGGTGGGATGCGAGCTTGCCTGGTTCCTGGCGGAGCGGGGGAAGAAGGTGACCATAATCGAGATGCAGTATGGGGTGGCAAGCGGCATGAACTTGTTCAGTCGCTTCTACCTGTTGAGCAAGCTGGATGGGCTCGGCGTTGAGAAAGCAGTCGGCACGACAGCCGGAGAAATCACAGACAACGGCGTGGTCGTTGTTGACATAGATGGTGACAGGAAGGTCATAGAGGCAGATACCGTGGTTCTGGCTGTGGGCTTCAGGTCAAACAATGGGCTTGCGAAAGAGTTGAGAGGTACGGTGCCGGAGGTCTACAGGATAGGAGATTGTGCAAAGCTGGGCAAGATAAAGGGGGCGATCCACAGCGGCGCCCGCGTTGCACGCCGGATTTAGCTTCGTATGGCATCATGATTGTGACGAGTCGGACATCGCTGGTCTGGTTGTGTGTTCCAGGGAATTTGGATAGGAAAGGTAGCATGAAAGCACAATGCGCCTTTCAGAGTCAGGCAAGTCGGCGGTCAGCGAAAGCAGGACATTCAAGAACCCTAATTGAGAGAGCGAGCAGGACTGTGCCAACCACGCGGCAACGGTATTGCAGGTTGCTCTCTGGGGATGTAGGATATGGCGAGACGAGCGTGAGCCCAGGCAGTCAAATCCGAGATAGGCAGGTATCTTCATGCGGATACACCCGCCCTTCATGGTTTCCTACAGTATTACGCAAGAATGCAATCTGAAGTGCCGGCACTGCTACAGTGATTCCGTTGACCAGGCGTCTCCTGATGAGCTAACGACCGGGGAAGCCTTCCAGCTCATAGATACTCTGTCCGAGTGGGGCATAGGTTTTCTTATCATCGATGGCGGGGAGCCCCTATGCCGTGACGATATGCTGGATCTAGTGAGGCACGCCACCTCGAAAGGCATAAGAACGACCCTCGGCAGCAATGGTACCCTCATTGACCAGAAAGTGGCGCGGAAGATGCGCGATGCCGGTGTAATGGCAGTCGCGATATCCGTTGACGGGGCTGACGGCCGCACCCACGATTCCTTCAGAGGAGTGGCAGGTGCCTTTGATCAGACTCTGAGAGGTATTGAGGCATGCCGCAACGCCGGGCTACCTTTTCAACTGAATCTGGTCATCAGGAAGGATAACCTGTCGCAGCTTGAGGAGATGCTACGCCTGGCAGCGGAGTGTGGTGCCAACGCTGCTGAGTTCTTTGACCTGGTGGCGGCGGGAAGGGGCAAGCGGGAGTGCAAGGAAGAGGTTTTGAGCCTCGACGAAAGGAAGCAAGCAATGGAGTGGCTTGCACAGGCCCAAGAGGACTGTCCTATCGTGATAAGGGTTCCCGCATGTCCCATGTATCCTATCCTCCTGCAGCAAAGGCAGATCACGCCCAAACGTTTTTCTCCCGAGATGCTTCGAAGGATTCCCTACTACGGCAGAGGTTGCGCCGCGGGCATGCCCATGGGTTACGTGATGGTCAAGGCCGATGGCGAAGTCAATCCATGCATGCTGCTCCAGGTCGACCTGGGCAATGTCAGGAAGCAGAGCCTGGTCTCTATCTGGGAGAACTCCCCTGTCTTGGTTCAGCTACGTCAAAGGGAATTGCTCAAAGGCGAATGTGGAGGCTGTTCCTACAAAGGCACTTGTTCTGGTTGCCGGGGCAGAGCGTACGAGGAAACCGGTGACATGATGGCTTCTGACCCGGGCTGTTGGCTTGCACCTCAGGTGGCCAAGGAGACATCGAAACGCCACGCAGAGATTGAACGTGGGTGACAATCGTCCCTTCCCTTTGGCCAACGATTGCGTCGGTCGTCTCCGTTGCGTTACAGTCTGTCATACCAGGAGCTGCGTTCCCCCCTCCTTCTGGCAAATGACTCCCATGATTGAATCAGCACGACCCCAGTATTGTTGAAGCGGCATCCGTCTCGCTCACCGTTCCTAATTCGCTGTCGTCGGCCCCGGCCAAGAGACTATGCTTATAGTCTTTTCGATGCATCGAAGAGACATAATCAGGGTCTGTCGGACCAAGAGGGATCCTGCTATTGCCTGCTCGCAAGAGGCCGTCCAACTGGCAAGTCGAGTCGCAAGTCTGGCCTGCACGTTTGGGGCGGATACGAGAGTGCGATGTGGAATCGTGGGCGGAGGTACTGTCTGCGGATTCAGGCGGGCGAGCTGAATCCCTCGCCCTTGACCAAGGCAGTCACGGCCAGCCGACAATCGAATCGCCCAGTAGCGCTTTCACGTCGAGCTCCGGTTGCCGGCACGGGCATGCGGGAGGGACCTGAGACTGGCACGGATCGAGTCCTGCGGCCACCCGGTGCGACTTCCTCTACCGCTTTCCGGTACTACCAGTAACGACGACGAACTTCTTGACCTGGTCTTTGAATCCCATGCTGCTGCTCACTCGCGACCTGACATACTCGACGACGTCCTCCGCGGTCAGGTTTCTGGCCCATCTCTGCAAGGGCTGCGTCCTTCACCGTGTCGGAGCCAATGGCGACCCTGCTTGGGTACTCTCCTAGCGCTCTCTTATCCACTGAGCAGGGTCTTCTTTCAGGAAGACCCTCTTCTTGCCTATCTTGTGGGATGGTAGCCCCTCGCGCATCAGCTTGTATATGGTCTGGTGACTGACCCCCAGGAACTCCTGTGCCTCGGCGAACGTGAAGAATATGCGCTCCACGCCTGCTTTCGGCTGCCTGCCCTTGTTCATGCGCAGCACCCCCTGCCAATCTTGATGGAATAGTATGGGCAGGAATTCCAGTAGGCACATATAGACGGCGCTAGACGATAATAGACGATAGAAGACATTTGACCTCAGACGTGTACTATTTGGGTTGTTACAGCCTGCCTCTTGGAGCATGGAGTCACGTAGGTTCCTACGATGCATACGTTGTTGAGCAACCGAGTGCGGCTGCTCTGGGCGTCCCCCTCGAGAACATCACAATCGGGCAAGTGGTACTGTCAGAGTAGTCCCCAGGCGTAAGAGCCACTGAGGCGGCTCTATGCGGTTTGGGCCAAACCTCCCGGCTGAGAACTCCCCGGCGGCCAGATGGCGCTGACCAGACAGAGAACCGAGGCAATCGCAAACGACTGGGACCGTGTCTGACTAACCGGGGATTTTGGGTGCTGCCGGCCTGGATCTGCGGGCTGCGAGTGGGGCTCGGCTCTGATGTGGCTTGACAACCAGACCCGAAAGGTCATATATTGTCGGCCCCAGGGGCGATGAGGGACAAGTATCGCCTCATCACGAGTCGAAATGGGAAATCCCGGCCCACATCGCTGGGAGGCTGGACATGGGTATTATGATCGGCGAAGCCATTCCTCAGCTACTTGAGATTGTGCGCCAACTCCAAGACGCCTATCCCGAAAGGGAGTTCACTCTTGACCGAAGTTCTACAGTTTGATTTTCGAGCCAGCTTCGGAGGGGTAGGGATTCAGC
>CAZBET010000190.1:0-3855 GCA_964490995.1 uncultured Dehalococcoidia bacterium | reverse complement strand
GATTAACCGCTAGGTTGTAGGTTCTCCTTCCACAGAAGGACTGCTCGGGGAGCCACTTCTCCTCGTAGGCAGAGCCTTCCGTTCGGCCTTTCACATCCCACGGGCCATAACAGGCCATCCTTGCGCCAAGAAACCTCGAGACTACCGGAATCCGGTCTGCCTTGCCCGGGAGTGGACGGCTGCGCTACACTACAGGCATACGCGTCCGCAGCGGATTTGGCCCGCAGCCCCGGCGTCTCGCGTGCCCGGGTATCGCATATGTTGCGGCTTCTCAAGCTGTCCCCCGGGCCAATCAAGGCTTGTGCTGCCCTCGGGGATCACGTGCCGGCGCCCATCTTGACGGAGCGGTCTCTTCGAGCGGTGGTGGCGCGTTCTAGGCGTGAGCAGGTGGCAAGCTTCAGGACAGCTGTGGCGGGATGTGCTGGACGATAGACCTTGAAGCTGCGTGCACGGTGGCTCACCGATGCCCAACGCGCGACGCAATCTGGCCGGTTGCATAGCCTCCGGCGCAATTCCGCTGCGCGTTGTTCAAACGATATAAACCCTTGGGTCTGACGTCGCGCGTCGCTGGGCCAATCAGTGACACAAGATGCAAGAGGCGGGGCTTCGCCCTGCCTCCTGCCCTGTCTCACTGCTGCCGGCTCACCCGCGGCCGCTACGGCTGTGAGTGGCTCGTCTCCCCACAACCCACGCGAGCAGCACCCCCAACAGCGCTGACATGCCAACGACGCCCCACACGGAAACGGCTGGAATCCTGGCCGTCTTGGCGGCGAACCCGAAGTCGTTTCCGGGCTCGTCGCTGGTCAGCGTGAACCTGAGGCAGGCCCGCTTCAGCTCTGGGTTGTACTTCACCGTGTCGGTCTCGATAACGCTATAGTGCTCGTAGAGCCACTCGTTTCGGTCATCAGTTGCGTCAGTCTCGGGCGGGATACTGACCACGTAGTTGCCGGGCGGTACGCCAGGGAACTCGTAGTGGCCTAATGCGTCCGTGACCACCTCAGCCAAGGTGCTGCACGGGGCGGCTTCCCCCACCGGGCAATCCTGGCACAGAAAGACCGTTATGCCAGCCACGCCTTCGCCCGGGTTCAGGCTGTGGTCCCTGTTGGCGTCGATGAAGACAGCGCCCGACTTGGTGTAGGTCGCCGTATAGTGCGACTCGCTTGAGTTGCCGTATGTTTCGCCGCCGTAGCTGCCTGTCGTGCTCGCCGTGTTGGCGTGGGTGGGCGTCACTGTGTAGGGTCCTATGACGCACTCGACCGAAGACCCCGCAGGAAGCGGGTTGGGCATCGTGCTTCTGCACGGACCCAGGTCGGAGTCGAAGACGCTGTCGTTGACTGTGACGTCGCTCAATGGCACGTTGCCCGTATTCGTCACCACGAACTTGAAGTACACCTGACTGCCGGATGGCACCAGCAGGCCGGGCGCTTCCTGGGCACTATGCCAGACTACGCCATCACGCGAAACGTACTTGTCAAGGTGTATTGAGGGAGCTGCCTGACACCGGACGGTTGAATAGTCCCCGACAGAGCGGGGAAGCAGCGCTATGGTCGCGATTTCCTGCCGCTGGTAGTTCTGGTCGTAAAGGAGCGAGCCGTACGGCCCCTGCGCGTAGGCCCAGACGGTGGCGGTGTCCCCGCTGTTGAGGCCATCCAGAGTGGTAACACACTGACCGCTGCCGTCAGTGACGCCCGATGGGGGGGCGACGGTACCCTTGTCCGTCTCAAAGACGACCTGAACCGCGGGCATCGGCGATCCGTTCTGGTCGTACACGGTCGCCGTCAGGTTCAGAGAGCCGCAAGAGTCCGCCGACTCAGGGTTCAGCATGACGTCGCCCGGGAAATGGAAGCTGGTGCACACATCGGGCGGCACGCTGTTGATCATCACGAAGGCCCGGTTCCTTATCCTGGACGGGTCAGCGGTCGTGTAATAGGCGTCGTACCTGATGGGCGTCAGGGGATCGGACATGAACTGGTACTTCTGACCCGAAACGCCCGTGTAGGGCCCGTAGGGAGCTGTCGCGAAGTACCAGATCGCTGCCTGAATAGCAGCCGCCTCCTGGGCCTGAGTGAAGCCGGGAGGGGGACCCAGGTAGCTATAATGGTACAGGATGTAGTTCACTGCACACCAGTTGACATCTGTTCTGATATCGTCGGAGAGTGGACCGTTCACCAGCAGGGTGCTGCCTATCGATATGCTGCGGTACAGGTCGATGCAGTGGCTGTCGTACTGAGTGGTGCCCACCTGCATTCTCAGAACGCCCGCGATGACGTTCCCCGAGTAGTAGCGGCTGTATATCGACGAGTACTGACCGAGCGCCACGAACGTCGCCGTTGTCGGCGGCGGCTGGGCGGCGACGGGCCCCACCGAAGTCACGATCAGCGTGATCGCGAGAAGCGCAGCCAGACAGGCTACAAGAGCGCTCTTCTTCACTTGTCCCTCCTCTGTTCCCCTGTTCGGGAACGGCGGTTTCTGCTCCAGCGTCGCTGGAGACCGGCATCTGTCTGCCGCTTGACTGTAGCATCGCGGCGCATGGTCTGTCAAGAGGCTAGGCTGGTCCTGCAGACATCTGACACGAGACTTGGGCAGTGACTACGGGGCTGTTTGCCAGCACTCAACGGCCCTCGGCCCACTCACGATTCTCCCGCGCGTGGCGGCCGATGATGATTTGTCATTGGCCGAAATGAAGAACATGGCAGCCGCTGCCGGCAGCAGGCTAGCCGGTTGCACCCTTCAGACAACTCAAGGAATCCTCCCAGTTGTCAACATGTTGCTCTTCGTCGCTGATGATACTCCTTATCAGAAGACGGGTCTCCTCATCGAAGTGCATTGCTCCAAGGAAATAGCTATAGTCTTTGATTGCCCTCTTCTCAATCAGGATGTCAGTCCTCAGTATGACTTTCTGGCCGAGGCATCGGGTGATGCGACCCACCAGTCTGCCCGCTATCTCGAAGAGAATCGCAAACCACGACGGAGTCGCGCTAAGACCGACGATCCGGTTCCTGAGGCTTTGGGCATGCTGCCGCTCGTTCCCTGCAGCATGCTTCAACTTCTCGGTGATGCCTATTTCACTGAAAGCACCGCGCTGCGCACGGTAGATCTCCGTGGCGAAGCGTTCCATGCCATACATGAAATTGAGCGCACAGATTGCCCTTCTCATGTCAATCCCCTAGCCGGCATTGATTTCAGGCATCCACTGCCCTTGTCCGGTGCAGCCAACAAGGAAGACGTTCAACGCCTCAACACCTTCAGTATCTCCTCGATTTCGGGCAACTGGGCAATCGGGTATGTCTTGGCAAAGATGACTTCCTGGGATTCATCCAGCACTATGTTGGCCCTCTCGGAGAAGCCGTCCTTCTCCCTGAAGACGCCATACGCCTTCGCCACACTGCCATGGGGCCAGAAGTCCGAGAGCAGTCTGGTGCTCTTTATGTCCATGGCTTGCGCCCAGGCCTTGTTGGATGGCACGGAGTCAACACCGATGCCCAGAGCAACCGTGTTCAACTCATCAAGAGCAACATGCTTCTGTTCGAGTGACCTCATCTGATCCTGGCAAACAGCTGTCCATGCCAGAGGCCTGAATGAAAGAAAGACCTTCTTGCCTCTTAGGCTCGTGAGCTTCACGATCTTGTTGTTCTGGTCTTTCAAGGCAAAATCGGGCGCCTTCCTGCCAATAGCTATCATGCTGCTCTCCCGCCTTTCTGTTGGTCATTCGCCATCTTCTGACCAGTGCATTTCACAGCCTTAGCCTTTCCGCTATGCGATGACTCCAATCCTGGTCTGCCTTGTAGAACAGGGCTGTCTGTCGCAACTGAATACGCTTCAGAAGCCCTCGAAGACGTTTATGCTACGATCTGG
>CAZBET010000189.1:0-3862 GCA_964490995.1 uncultured Dehalococcoidia bacterium | reverse complement strand
GACGAGTCTCGCCCCGAAACCTCTCCGTTGTGAGGCTGACCAATGTGTCTGCTAGGGCCTTGCAGACCACTTGACCGGGTGATATAATGCCACCAGTTCAGACCTTTAACTCAGCCCGGAGAGGCTGGAAAGGCAAGCGGGATGCTGCCGCTCAATCGGGACGAATCGAATAGCGAGCGCAAGCCTCTGCCTGACGAAGGCGGAGGTTTTTTTGTGCCCGAAAGGGTCGTGATGTCCGGGGACGAGATACGCCGGGCGCTCGTCCGCATCGCCCACGAGGCGGTGGAGAGTATCGGTGGTTGCGACGACCTGGTTATCGTCGGTATACACACGCGCGGCGTGCCGCTGGCCCACCGCATCGCCGCAACTGTCAAGGGCTTCGCCGGGGCGGACATCCCCGTCGGCACGCTCGACATCGGGCTGCACCGGGACGACCTTCACGACCTCGACTTCCCGCTGGTGATCCGTCCCACTGACATCCCCACCAGCGTCACCGGCAAGAACGTTGTCCTGGTCGACGACGTTCTGTTCACGGGACGGAGCGCTCGTGCTGCCATGGATGCCCTGATTGAGTTCGGGCGTCCACAGCGCATACAGCTCGCCGTGCTGGTGGACCGCGGTCACCGCGAGGTGCCGATCAAGCCCAACTTTGTGGGCAAGAACATACCGTCTTCCAGGGGCGAGCGGATTCAACTGAGGCTGAAAGAGACCGATGGCAGAGACGAGGTCGTGATCATAGATACGGCTCGACAGGGAGCAGCGCAGGCTCGGTAGGGACGCTATGGTTATGGACTTGGAGAAGCGGGACGTTGTGACGATCGAGGACCTCTCAAATGAGGAGATCGAGGCGGTCTTCTCTCTGGCAGATGAGATGTCCGCTTCGATGAGCGAGCAATTTGGCTTGTGCCAGGGAAAAGTCATGGCGAGCCTGTTCTTCGAGCCGAGCACCAGAACGCGTATGTCATTCGAGGCGGCGATGAACCGGCTGGGCGGCAGGGTCATATCCGTTATGGAGATAGGGCAGACATCGCTGGCCAAAGGGGAGAGCATCGCCGACATGGCGAGGGTGGTGGGGAGCTACGCTGATATCATCGTCATCAGGCATCCCTGGGAGGGGGCGGCGAGGGTGGTGGCAGACTACGCCGATGTGCCGGTCATCAACGCCGGCGACGGCGGCCACGAGCACCCAACCCAGACCCTGTGCGACCTTTACACGATCAAGAAGGAGAGGAAGACGCTCGAGGGGCTTAAGATCGCCCTGTGGGGGGACCTCAAATACGGTCGCACGGTGCATTCTCTGGCCTACGCTCTGGCCAGGTTCGGCGCAACTATGCACTTCCGCCCCAGCCGTGGCCTGGAGATGCCGGAGCACGTCATGAGGAAGCTGACCACTGAGTATGCGGGCAGGGTGGAAAGGTACAATGCGGTGAAGGATGTTGAGGGGGACGGGCTCTTCCCACTGGATGCCGTGTACGTGACGCCCAGCGGCCCGCACCAGCTTGCGAATATCCCTGCTGTAGGCATTCAGATGGAGCTCAAGACGGACGTAGATGCGATCTACGTAACCCGGCTCCAGAAGGAGAGGCTTGAGCTGGCAGGGGAGGCCGGTGAACCGGAGAGGTCGTACCCGGTGGTGGACAAGAAGCTGCTGAAAGAGAAGGCCTTTCGGGAAACAATCGTCATGCACCCGCTGCCCCGCGTGGACGAGCTTGCCTATGAGATGGATGCCGACCCGCGGAGCATGTACTTCAAGCAGGCGGCGCGCGGGGTGCCGATCAGAATGGCGCTGATATCCCTCCTTCTTGGGGCCAAGAAGGTCGACGTTCTGGAGCCTAGGGGCCCATCCTTTGTTCACCGCAAGGACTACCCTGTGTATGATCGCGAAACGGGGGTCAGGTGTCGCAACAGGAACTGCGTCTCGCGTCAGGAGAGCGAGGCACGCTACATGAAACACAGGTTCCAGATAGTGGCCAGCGAGCCTTTGATGCTCAGGTGCATTTACTGCGAACACGAGATTCATCCGCGGTATGTTGCCAGCTCGAAGTGGCACCAGGGGATTGTGGAGAAGAAGAGATACTACAGCGCCGAGAGCTTCATGCTGGGGCGAATAAGGCCGGAGAACCTCATCATCTTCGATTCCGAAGCGGCCGCGGAGGCCCAGGGTTTCAAACCCGGCAAGAGGGGCTGACGCCAGAAAGTCAAAAGGCAAACTGTGAAGTGCAAAGGTAGGGGCGAGGTCTCCTCGCCCATCGGCAACCACGAACGGCGGCCTCTAGGGGCTGCGTGCTGTGCCTTGGTTCCCCCTTCGGAGAAGGGGGCAAGGGGGATTCAGGCTTAGTCCTGGGCCGTAGGGGCACAGCATGCTGTGCCCGATGGCAGGGGCGAGGTTTCCCGTAGTGAAAACGAAGCGCGCTGCCAGCCAACCGAGGGACCTGCTTATTCGCGGTGGTCGAATCATCGACCCGTCTCAAGGGATCGACGCTGTCGGCGACCTCCTGGTCTCGGGCGGCAGGATCAGCCAGCTGAGCACGGGGGAGAGGGCTTCTCCGCCTGGGGGCTGCGGGGTGGTGGATGCAGGCGGCATGGTGGTCTGCCCCGGCTTCATCGACCTTCACTGCCATCTGAGGCAGCCGGGATTCGAGGAGAAGGAGACGATCGCTACAGGGGCTCGCGCTGCGGCCAGAGGGGGGTTCACCACGGTGTGCTGCATGCCCAATACGAATCCCCCCGTCGACTCAGCGGCCATGGTGGAGTATGTCCGAAGCGTTGCTGCCAGTGAAGGCGTGGTTCGGGTCTTGCCAATAGGATGTATCACCGAAGGCAGGGAGGGCCGCGAGCTCGCCGATCTCGGCGAGCTTTCCGCATCAGGCGTTGTGGCCTTCAGCGATGATGGCAGCCCCGTGTCGGACTTCAGTATCATGCGGCGCGCCCTGGAGTGCAGCAAGGCCTCAGGTCTGCTCATTATCGACCACTGCGAGGACTTGGCCCTCAGCAGGGACGGTGTGATGAATGAGGGACGGGTGGCGGCAAAGCTCGGGCTGAAGGGGATACCGGCCTCGTCGGAAGAGAAGATGGTTGCCCGGGACATCGGCCTGGCGAGGGAGACCGGCGGGCGGCTTCACATCGCCCATGTGAGCACTAGAGGTTCCGTGGACCTGATTCGCCGCCCCAGGGCAGAGGGAGTCCCGGTCACTGCCGAGGTGACGCCGCACCATCTGACCCTGACCGACGACGCCGTGATAGGCTACAAGACGAGTGCCAAGGTCAACCCGCCGCTGCGAAGGGCGGGCGACGTCGAAGCTCTGGTCGCTGGCTTGAGAGAGGGCGTGATTGACGCCATCGCCACAGACCATGCCCCTCACGCGGCCAAGGACAAAGACTGCGACTTCGCCAGTGCTGCTTTCGGCATCAGCGGCTTTGAGACCGCTCTGGGAAGCCTGATGGGCCTGGTACATCGCGGGCAGCTCGACCTACCGGTGCTCATCGCGAGACTGACCGTTGGGCCGGCATGCGTCCTGCGTCGAGCAGACCTCGGCAGTCTCAAGCCCGGTGCACCGGCAGACGTTGTCGTCTTCGATCCCGACAAAGAGTGGGTGGTTGATCCAAACGAGTTCGCCTCAAAGGGAAAGAATACGCCGCTTGCCGGGGCCAAGCTCAGGGGGAAGGTGACGGCAACGGTTGCCGCTGGGGTGGTAGTGTACCGTGACAGCACGATCTCTCTCGACCGGGTTGAGCGCAAGACCTGACGCGGCAACTTTGACATCGTGGTTGTTGACAGAGGAGAGTTGAATGCCCAGACGTAAGGATATCAACAAGGTGATGATCATCGGTTCCGGCCCTATCATCATCGGCCAAGCCTGTG
>CAZBET010000188.1:0-3872 GCA_964490995.1 uncultured Dehalococcoidia bacterium | reverse complement strand
CCCGAGGCAACCCCGTAGCACGCGCCGCGCAAAGCCTCCGAGCCGGTGGCGCAGAAGTTCTCAACCCTGGTTGCGGGAATGAAGGGCAGCTTGAGCGTCACCGCCAGGGGTATGGCCGATTTCCCCACGGAGACCTCCTCATAGCAGGTCCCTGACCAAGCAGCCTGGATGTCTTTCTTCGCGATACCGGCATCTTGAATAGCCTCGACAAAAGCCTCAACCATCAGGTTGGCGGCGCTCATGTCCCACCGCTCTCCGAACTTGGTACACCCCATGCCGATGATAGCGACTTTGTCTCTTATTCCTTCTGCCATGGCTCCTCCCTTTCGAGTAAGGCTCTAGGCCCTGATTGGCGTTGCCTTCCAGTAGTAGACGTAGAGACGCCGCGACGGGTCGTGATACTTCCTGCGGAAACTCATCTCAACAGGCATGCCCACCTGCATGGAGTCGAGCTCGCAGTCGTCCAAATCGAAGAACCACCTCCCGCCTCCGTCGAAGTCCACAGTCCCGTAGATCGCCGGCGGGCTGGGGCTGAAGGCCAGGAGGTCCCCCGTATAGGTGAACAGCCGCCCTGTCTTGTCGGAGAAGCGGTAGTCGTCCATCTCTTTGATGGCCCCGCATTTGGGGTTGGCACATATGTCCTGTGGAGGATACTGTGGCGTGCCGCAACGCCTGCACTTGACCCCGCAGAGGGACAGGATCATCTTGCGCTCCCTCCACAACGTGGACATCGGGGTGGCGGCGATTTCATCACCCCGGCCTCCAGTGTCTATCTCCAGTATCTCGCGGAAGGTGGCGTACTTCTCATAGCTGCCCAGGTCCTTCTTCGATTCCAGGTGCTTCTTCATCCCCCTTCTGCCCTTCAGCTTCTTGATATCATTCGTCACCTGGAGAAGGACGGCATCGCTCCCATTCCCGTGGCTGGCGACGATGATTTTGTCGCCGGGCTTGGCTTCCTCCAGGGCCGCCACCAGCAGCATGAGCGCATAAGGCGTGCCGGTGTTGCCGATCGCCGTGAAATAGTGCTCCTGGACCTGGCCGCGCTCGAACCCGATCTGCTTGCCAATGTCCGCGTGGGCCCTGGTGTAGAGGCACGGATAGACCACTTTAGCGATATCCTTGGGCGTCAGGTTGCACTTCTTCAGCAGGCCGGAAATGGCCTCCGAGATGAACTTGCCGTAGCCCTCGTCTCGAATCCATCTATCCTCCCAGGCACGATTGAACCTGTCTTCCTGGGACCTCCACACGTCCACGAAATCATAGGAGACCGAGTTGGTGCCCTCGATGCTGGCGATGACATTCTTGTCGCCCACCAGCAAGGCCGCCGCTCCATCGCCGTAGATCTCTTCCTGGTACCCGCCGGGTTTCCCCATACGGCAATCGGCGGCGCAGACCACGACGTTCTTCGCCGAGCCGGACGTCACCGCGTCGTAGGCGGAGATCAGGGCGGCGGTGCCAGCCTTGAGAGAGGTGGCGAAGTCGGCGGTCCTGGCGTTGGGATTGAGGTCCAGCGCCGTGGCGATTATCCCCGCGTTCTGCCTTTCCTTGTATGGCGTAGTGGTAGTGGCGAAGAACAGCCCGTCGATCTTGTCACGGTCGACGCCAGTCAGGCAGTCCACGGCCGCGGCGACCCCCATGGTCAGACTGTCCTCATCGTAGTTGGCCACTCCCTTCTCGCCGGGCAACAAGGACGCCGGGTTGAGCCATCCCAGGGCCTGGTAGATGGTCATACGCTGGATGCGGTACATAGGGACGTACGCACCGTAAGAAGTAATGCCTACCATGGTACTCTTTCCCCCTTTCTTATCGGGTGAGCCGTACTGTACCACCTCTGGTCATTGCCGTCAACGCCATGCCCAACGGGAGCGTCCTACATTTGGATGCCACCAGACCAGACAACCGTAGGGGCGTTCAATTGAACGCCCCTACGTTCACCTCTGTCATCGCCTAGTACTTGACTGACTTGCCGTACTGTTCCCTGAGCACCCTCTTCAGCACCTTGCCCATTGGGCTGCGGGGCAGCGCATCCATGAAGTCAACCGACCTGGGCTTCTTGTAGCTGGCCAGGTGCTGCTTGCAGTATTCAATCACCTCTTCTTGCGTCATCTGCTCGCCTGGCTTGCAGACCACAACGGCCTTCACAGACTCGCCCCACTTCTCATCGTGGACCCCGAGCACAGCGCACTCCAGAACCTTGGGGTGCGTGTAGAGGACCTCTTCTATCTCAGCCGGGTAGATGTTCTCCCCACCGCTGATGATCATGTCCTTCTTTCGGTCTACGACGTAGATGTACCCATCCTTGTCCCGCCTCACCAGGTCGCCGCTGTGGAACCACCCACCCCTCATCGCTTCCCTGGTCGCCTCGGGGTTCTTGTAGTATTCCTTCATTATTGTCGGCCCGCGGTAGATCGCCTCGCCGACCACCCCGGCGGGCACGTCGTTGTCGTTGTCATCAACTACTCGTATCTCGATGAAAGGCAGGGCCTTGCCCACCGAAGTCTCACGCCCTTCGCTTTCGCTGGGACGAAGACCCGAAACAGCGGGGCTCATCTCGGTCTGGCCGAACATGTCGAAGATCTTGACATTGCGGAAGTGCTTCTTGATTTGCCTGCGGGTCTCCGTGGGAAGGACAGCAGCCCCGGATATCCAGATTTCGAGCGAACTCGTGTCATATTTGTCCAGATCAGGGAGCAACAGCAGGAAGTTTGCCATGCCCGGTATCAGCAAGATGGCAGTGACCTTCTCCTTCTGGATGGTCTCCATGATATAGGCTGGATTGAAGACCTCAGTCGGCAGCACGAGAGTGGCACCCAGGAAGAAACCGATCTGGGTGAAGCCAAATGCCGCGAGATGAAATACCGGAGGGGCAACGAACGCGATTGACTGCGAGACATCGGGGATTCCCGGTTCTCCGGCCAGGAACATGACCTCCAGCATGCACATCAACACTTCATTCTTCTGGGTTATCACGGCCCCTTTTGGCCTTCCGGTGGTGCCCGCAGTGTACATGATGAACGCCGGGTCATCTTCCTCCACCAGAACGAGCGGCTCATCGTCGGGGTACTTGCCTATCCAGGTCTCGTAGTGCTTCATACCTCTGACTAGCTTCTCTGTGAAGGAGACATAGGTTTTCACCTTGGGCAAATCCTTCCGCATGGCTTTGACGGTTTCCACGAAGGGTTCGCCCATCATGAAAGCCTCCGCATCCGAATTGTCCACGATGTACTTGAGCTCCTCCGGATGGAGGCGGAAGTTGAGGGGCACGGCCACGCCACCGATCTTGGCCAGCGCGAAGTAGGCTTCCATGAACTCGTTGCAGTTGAAAGCCAGAATGGCCACCTTCGAGCCCTTATTTGTTCCGATGTCCGTCAAGGCGTGGGCCAGCCTATTGACGCGGGCATTGAACTGCCGGTAGGTCAGGCGCACATTCCCGTATATCAGGGCTTCCTTGTCGGGGAACTTCCGCGCATCGCGGGCAACCACCTCTCCCAGGAGCAGTCTCCTGCCCAGGGTCTCCTCTATCACCTGTCTGTCCTTCATGGTCGCCCTCCTTCTCCTACGCGCCATCTAGCCGCAAACGCAGCGCTGCCGGGTATTTCGCACGTGAAGTGGCTTAGTTTTTAGCAGAGATTGCGGGGGATGTCAAACAGCAGGCTGAAGCCCAAAGCCGCACCGGTCAGGCGCAAGACTATCCCGGAGGCCGTGGCTGCTCGCCTGGCGAAAGAGCTGCTATGACAGCATATTGACATAGCTATGCGTGTATGCTACCCTCACCCCAGAGGTGGCATCCTATGGGTACAGTGCTGAAACGCACAACGATTTTCCTCACGGAAGACCAGCACGAAAGGCTCCGGCGCCTGGCCTTCGAGCAG
>CAZBET010000187.1:0-3891 GCA_964490995.1 uncultured Dehalococcoidia bacterium | reverse complement strand
TAGGGTGGGTGCAGCGAAGCGGAACCCACCAACCACATGCGCCGGTTTGTTGGGGTGGTGGGTTGCGTTGCACTCCACCCACCCTACTCCCTGCATTCCTGCGGAAGCAGGAATGACAGGAGGAGGGAACGGCTCTGAGTCCTTTCCACCCCGCAGGTGAATCTGCCATGACGATTGGAGTCACCACCACGAAGGATGAAAACGTCATGTCGCTGAGTGAAGAGACAATCCCGTTCGTGGTGAGCCGCACGGCAATCCTTCGGCAAGCTCAGGACAGGGCTCAGGGCGAACGGTTAGGAGCCTATTCCCGTATCAATGACACGAAGACGGCCGCGCCCGGACTTGCCTTCCCCCTTCGGAGAAGGGGGTTAGGGGGATTACCCGACCTATCCTGTCATTGCGAGACCATCGCCCTTCGCGAAGGGCGAGGCGTGGCAATCTCCATTCACACGAAGGACCCCCACCCGGCCGGCTGGTGGGTTGCGCTGCGCTCCACCCACCCTACTCCCCTGTCGAACCATGAACGGCCCTTCGACAAGCTCAGGGCGAACGGCGGAAAGGGCCATTTTCGTGCCAATGACAGAAAGAATGACTCGGAGTCCTTGTCACCACGCAGGTGAACCTGGTCATAGCTGAATCGGTAATGTCAGCTCAGCTTCGCGGCCTTGACGATATGCTGGGGAGAGTCTAGAATTGCCACTGTGTCCGCAAAGGAGGCAGAATGGAAGACCTGGGACTGATGAAACAGAAGCTCGCCGAGATCGGTGAGTTGAGGGGCAGGCTGAGCCAGGGCGGCGGCCCCACTGAGGTTGAGAAGCAGCATAAGAAGGGCAAGCTCCTGGCGCGCGAGAGGGTCGAGAAGCTTCTGGACCCCGGCACCTTCCAGGAACTGGACCTGTTCGGCACGCCCATGGCCACCGGGTTCGACATCGATAAGACCGAGGGCCCGGCAGAGGGTGTAGCCGTCGGCTACGGGGAGGTGAACGGGCGGCCCATATACGTCTGGTCTCAGGACGCCACTGTGTTCGGCGGAACACTGGCCAACATCCACGCGCGAAAGATCTCGGGCGCAATGGAGAAGGCCATTCACGCCCGGATTCCCATTGTCGGCATCATAGATTCCGAAGGTTTCCGGATTGAGGATGCGATTCAGTACTACCGCTTCTATTCCACCGAGTCGATGGTTCACTTCCAGACCATGGCCTCAGGCGTGATACCCCAGATTTCATTGATAATGGGGCCGTGTGTGGGAGAGATGGCCATATCGGCTTCGCTTGCGGATTTCGTCTTCATGGTGAGGAAGACAAGCTACATGCATATTGGGCCGCCGCCGCAGGGCAAGACGGCCGAGGAGGTGGGAGACTCGTCGGTCCATTTCCGCCGCACAGGCTGCTGCGATTTCCTGGCCAAGGACGATAATGAGTGCTTGCAGAAGTGCCGCGATCTGTTGAGCTATCTACCTTCGAGCAGCAAGGAGAAGCCTCCGCTAGTCAATACCGGGGACGACCCCAATCGGCGGGAAGAGGAGCTTCTGAGCATAGCCCCCGTCGACACCAACAAGCCTTATAGTATGCACAAGCTGATTTCTCTGGTAGTGGACAAGGGGGAGTTCCTGGAGCTTAAACGGCAGTGGGCGAACAACCTGATAACGGGCTTCGCCCGGATGGCCGGCCAGACGGTAGGTTTCGTGGCGAACAATCCCCAGTCCATGGGCGGGTCTCTGACGCTCGACGCCGCCGACAAGATGGCGCGCTTCGTCAGGTTCTGCGACGCCTTCAACATACCGCTGGTCTGGCTGGCGGATACCCCCGCCTTCCTGCCCGCCATCGATGAGGAGACCAGAGGGCTCATCAGGCACGGCTGCAAGCTGGTGTTCTCCAACGTGGAGTGCACCGTCCCCCAGATAACCATAGCGGTCCGGAAGCTGTTCGGCGGCGGGCAGTTGGCCATGCCCGGAACGACGCTGGGGGGCGACCTCGACGTGGCTTGGCCCACGGTGGAGCGCGGCCTGATGGGCGCCGAGGGCGCGGTCTCCATTATCTACAAGAGGGAGCTACAGTCCATCGCCGATGAGACAGCGAGGGCGGCGAAGCTGGAACAGCGGACCATCGAGATGAGGTACAAGCTGCGGGCGCTCGAGCGTGAGTGGGGTCAGGGCTTCATCGACCCCAGGGACACCAGGCCCTTCCTCATCAGAGCGCTGAAGACCTTTGCCAGCAGGGATGAGGCAAGACCTCAACGCAAACACGAGAACATCAGGCTGTAAGCCGCGATCATTGTCGATTAGTTCAGGAGGGATTGGATGGCAGACGGCAAGGCAATGCTTCAGAAGACAGAGGAGCAACGTAAGAAGTGGCTCCCCGGTGGAGATAAGGCAGCGATAGACAAGCAGCACGGCAGGGGCAAGCTGACAGCGTGGGAGAGGACTCAGCGGCTTTTCGACGTCGGCACGTTTCACGAGATCGGGCTGTGGACACAGGCGATGAAGACCGGCTTCGACATAGACGACCGCGAGTTGCCGCGCGATTCAGTGATAGTGGGCTACGGCAAGGTCAACGGGCGCACTGTCTATTCCTACGCGCATGATTTCACAGTGCTGGCCGGCACGCAGTCCATGATCCAGAACAGCAAGGTGGCCCGCGCTATGGAGCAGGCCATGGAGGAGGGCATCCCTCTGGTGGGAATGGTTGACTCGGGAGCCATCAGAATCCACGACCTGTTCGGCAGAAACGGATTTAAGGTGCCGGTACGCGGCAGCCCGGTCGGCGGCGGCGGCGGGTTCATGTACTACCCCCCTCTGATGTCGGGTGTGGTGCCGCACATAAGCCTGATGCTGGGGCCCTGCTACGCGGGGTCAGCCTACTCTCCGATAATGGCCGACTTCGTCATCATGCGCCGGAGCATAGCCTTCATGTCCGTGGCCTCGCCGCCGATTCTCAAGGCGGTGACGTTCCGGGACGTGACGGAGGAGGAGATCGGTGGCGCGCTCCTGCACTCGACGGTCACGGGCTCCAACGACCTGCTCGTGGACAGCGATGAGGAAGCCATAGACGCTTCCAAGAAGCTGCTGAGCTTCCTGCCCTCCAACTGGAGAGACAAGCCTCCCGTGGTCGACACGGGCGACGACCCGAATCGCGCGGATGAGGGGATTCTCGACATGGTGCCGTCCGACGTGAGCCAACCCCACGACATGCACAAGGTTATTGCCGCCATTGTGGACAAGGGCGATTTTTTCGAGCTCCAGGCCCTCTATGCACCCAACATGATCATCGGCTTCGGCCGCCTGGCCGGGCACACCGTTGGCATCGTGGCCAATAACCCGGCGGCCTCCGACGGCTGCCTCGACCTCTACACAGGTGACAAGCAGGCGCGTTTCATCAGATTCTGCGACTGCTTCAACATACCCATAATCTCGCTTGTGGACAGCCCCGGCTTCCTGCCCAGCCTGGAGCAGGAGCAGCACCGTGACGGGCTGGAGAGAAACGCCGCGAAGCCGGTCTTCGCCATCTGCGAGGCCACGGTGCCCAGGATCACGGTGTACATCAGAAGGTGCTGGGGAGCGGCGCGGCTGGTGATGGGCACAGAGCGCATGGGAGTTGACGCTGTCTATGCCTGGCCGATTGCAGATACCAGGGTCGAGGGTTATGAGAAAGCGGCGGACGCGCTCTACAGAGCCGAGCTGGCGGCCGCCGAGCATCCCGAGGAACTGCGACGGCAGTTCATGGAACAGATTCACCAGAAGTACGCCACGGCTTATCACCTGGCGGGCATCCAGGGGGCCGACGACATCATTGATCCCAGGAGAACCAGGCCGGTCCTGATCAACACATTGGAGAGGCTGGCTCAGAAGCAGGAGCACTGGGAGAAGCTGGGGCAGGCGAGGCCCTGGCG
>CAZBET010000186.1:0-3923 GCA_964490995.1 uncultured Dehalococcoidia bacterium | reverse complement strand
TCTCGATCTTCCCAGGCAATGCCAGGAGTCTCTCGACTTTCTTGCGCCTCACGAATTCCTCCAGGGCGATCCTCACCGCATCCTTCTTCTTCCGGGTCTTGGAGAGCGCCATGACGTCACTTATCAGGTGCTCAGGCAACTCCACTGTTGTACGCATTTTGACATCACCTTTCGATGCGCAAATCTTATGTCATTATTGTGCATCCCCTTTTGAGGGAAGTCAAGTTCGTGCCTTCAACACGCACGTCCGATGCGTGAGGGTAGATCCAAGAGGTTCTGTCCTTGCGTGACAATTTGAGAGACGGCGTTGTGGGCGCAGGCCCAACTGTGTCTACCTGCTTGGCAGCGAGGGCGACCGCATCGGGTCGCCCCTACCAGCGGTGACGCGCACGCCTTCTAAGTAGGGGCACGGTGCACCGTGCCCCTACATTTCGACGCCGGCATTGTGCAATTCGGATTTGTCCGGGATTTCGGATTTGGGGATTCCGATTCCTGTGGACGGGATACGTCGAGGCCCTGACGATAGTGCCCGGCGCTACTTGTACCTCTTGACTTCGAAGCGGTAGAGCTTCACAGGTTCGTCGGGGGCTATGCCGGCCTTCTGGCGGCAGATCTGGATCTGCTTCTCCACCGTGTCCACGCCTTCGAGGTCGGGGAGCAGCAGCCCACGCCTCGCACCGCTCTGGACGATCACGCCATACCTCCTGGGGTCCAGCTCCTTCTCGCTCTGCACAGGGACCGGCCTGGTCAGGACGTCAACGCTGTAGACAAGGTCGGGAAGTTCCTCGGGCGTCACCGGCAGGAAGCGTGGGTCGTTCATGGCTGAGCTCACTGCGTTGTGGATTACCTCCTGGGCCACGTTCGGCTGCGTCGGCTCGAAGGTGCCGATACAGCCTCTCAGGGCGCCGTGCCTCTTGATGCTCACGAAGACGCCCGCTCGCTCTTTCATCTCAGGCGTCAGCTCGGTCGGCTGAGGGAGCTTCCCGTTGCGGACATAGACCTCCACTGTGTTCTTGGCCAGCTTCGCCAGTGGGTGCAACTCTCTCTGACCCATTTCTCCGCCTCCTTCACCTGGCCACGATTATCCCTGCATAGCCCACGACGCTGCTGTAGTCGCCCGTCACATCCCCGCTTGTCTGGTACTTCACCAGCTCCGCCCGCTTCGCCCCAAGGTCTTTGGCTGCTGAGAGCAGGGCAACCGTCGGTGCGTAGCCGCACATGCTTATGTTCAAGTCCCGGATCTCTCTCATCAGTTGGTCCTCGTCCAATGCGAGCACGGCGTCAATGGCGCGCGTGTCCTTCCTTCTTGCTGATTCTTGGGACTCGTAGTGGGTCATATCGCTGCTGGCGATAATCACCGTCTCTGCCTTCGAGTCCTTGATCGCTTTGGCAATCTCCCTGCCTATCTCCTTGTATACCACTGCGGGGGCTTGAGAGAGGACGATGGGGACTATCTTGACATCCGGTTTCAAGTATTGCAGGAAAGGCACCTGAACCTCGATGGAGTGCTCATACTGGTGGGCAACGTGGTCCTCCTCAAGGTGGCGGGACTTCGTCAGAATCTGTTTGCCCAGCTTCGAGTCGATCTCGACTCTGCCCAGAGGGGTCCTCCAGGAGCCCTCGGTCATGATACTGAAGGGCTTGCCGCCGCCGGTGTGGCTCGGGCCCATTATGACGAAGGTCTCCTTGAGACTGATCCGGGACATCACAGCGCCCGCCACTCCTCCGGAGTAGACGTAGCCGGCGTGAGGTGAGACCGCCCCGATTGCGTCCTCTTTGGGAGCCTTCTCATCGATGAAGCTTCTGATCTCCGCTTCCAGCGAGGAACGCGATGACGGGTAGAAACGGCCGGCCACGATCGGTTCCCTGATCATCGTTCACCCTCCCCTCGGGTTGCGACCCTGAAATTCAGCTCCGCTCCGCAGAAGCGGCATCTGGAGCCGTCGAGGCCCACGACCTCCGTCTGGTAGCCGGCGCGCTTCACCACCAGACGGCCGCACTTGTAGCAGGTCGTGTTCTCCCCCTGGTGGCCGTGGAGGTTGCCCACATAGACGAAGCGGAGCCCTGCCTTCTGCCCGATGCCGTAGGCGTGCTCAATTGTCGAAATGGGGGTTGCCGGTATGTCCTGCAACTCGTGCTGGGGGTAGAAGCGGGTCACGTGCCACGGGGTAAGCTCGCCCAGGCGCTCCCGGATCCAGGTTGCGATGCCCCGTAGCTGGTCATCGTCGTCGTTCATGGTGGGGATTATGTTGGTCACCACCTCGATGTGCATGTTCCACTTGCTCTTCGCCCTCTCGGCGACCTCGAGGATGCCTCGCCACCGCGATATCCGGGCCAGTTGGCGGTAGAAGGAATCGGTGAAACCCTTGACGTCTACTCTCCAGGCATCGAGGTAGGGGCCAATGGCATCCAGGGCCTCGGGCGTGGCATAGCCGTTGGTCACGTACACGGTGTACAGGCCCTCTTTCTTCGCGAGCTTGGCTGCATCCAGCGTGTACTCCAGCCAGATGGCAGGCTCGTTGTAGGTCCAGGCGATACCCTGGCACTTGTAGCGTTTGGTCATCTCGATCGAAGCCTCGGGAGTGACCTGTTGCGAGCCGAGCCTGTCCTCCCAGGGCGTCTGGCATGATATCTGCCAGTTCTGGCAGTGCCGACAGTGAAAGTTGCACCCCCATCCCCCGAGGGAGAACACGAGGCTGCCGGGGTGGAAGTGAAACAGAGGCTTCTTCTCAATGGGGTCTACAGCGGCTGAGGATACCTCGGAGTAGTTGAGGATCTGAAGGATGCCATCGACGTTCTGGCGCACTCGGCAAAGGCCGGACATTTGAGGCCTGATGGCGCAACGCCACTGGCAGACATTGCAGCGAACTGCGGAGTTGATCAGTTTTTCGTAGAGCATTGCCTCGCGCATCTCCGTCTCCTTGAGGCAAGTCCACAGCACATCCCTGAGTAAGCGAAAGTCTAGCACATCGCAGGGGGCATGTCTATTCGGAGGCTTGCCAAAGCAATCCCGAACGGCTAGAATTAGCTGCGGGTTTGGAGAAGCCGGTGGCGCGGATGCGTTTGAAACACGATTCTGAAAAGGGCGAGGGTGAGCATGGCCAAGAAGTCACGCAAGACGGCGGCTAGGTACTCTGAACTGAGCAGGTCCAGGAGAAGGAAGCAGCGAAACAGAGCCTCGCCTCAGGCGGAGGCGGCTGCGGCTGCGGCCCCGCAGGTCCAAGCGGTTGCTGAGGCCGGGTCGACCAGGACGCCTGTCGCCAAATCCGCGCGAAGCGCGAAGCCCGAAGCCAAGAGGACTACTGCCGACTACAGGCACGTCGGGACCGACCTGAAGAGGATTGGTATGCTGGCCGGGGCGATAGCTGTCATCATCATTGTGCTGTCCTTCGTCCTGGGCTAGGGCTCCTCTTCTTCCTCCTCCTCCTCTCTACGTGGCATCTCCGCCAGTCCGCTGAACGAGGGCAGCCTAGCGGTCATCTTCTCACCCGGCTTCTTTCTCTTCGCCGGCAGCTTGCCGATTGCCTCTCTCACCTGGGAGAGCCGTTTTCCGGGGTCCACTGCTGTCAAGTCCACCAGGACCCCGCGCACGCCGATTGACCAGAGCGCCTCGATGTCCTCAACTGGAAAGCTCGAGGGCAGGGTTGCCAGGACGTGCTTCCCGGCGCCTGCGGCCAACCTCTCGAGCGCCATCAACTGCTGGACGGTGAGCGGCGTCTCGCCCTCGCAGAGGGGGCTGAGAAGGACGGCGTCCACGGATAGCCGGCCTATGGACTTGACCAGGTTATCGCTAAGCGAGGGCTCGACCTGAAGCACCTTGCCGATCCTGTCCTCCGTTAGAACGGCCGCCGGAGTCCCCGTCGGGGAGAAGACCACGAAGTCGCATCCCATCTCAATCAGTTTCGCCATGTCCTCTCGGGCCA
>CAZBET010000185.1:0-3923 GCA_964490995.1 uncultured Dehalococcoidia bacterium | reverse complement strand
CCCGCGTTATGCCGCCGCAGAAGGTCGAACACGCCCTCATCCAGCCACGACTCGTGGCGGAACTCGAAGGCGTGGCTCAGGTCGCCCGGAAGCTGCTTCAGAAAGGCCTCCAGCAGGCCATCGTCGCGGTGCAGGTTGGGAGGCAGTTGATAGAGCAGCGGGCCCAGCTTCGGCCCGAGGAGCCTGGCCCGATTGAGGAAGCTGGCCAGCGGCTCGTCGACGTTCTTCAGTTTCTTGAGGTGGGTTATGAAGCGGTTGACCTTCACCGCGTAGAGGAAGCCGTCCGGCGTAACATCGCGCCAGCGGGCGAAGGCTTTCTCAGAGGGGACGCGGTAGAAGCTGTTGTTGAGCTCGACGGTGTCGAAGGTGTGCGCGTAGAAGTCGAGCCACTCCGTCTTGGGTAGGTCGGCGGGATAGTACCGCCCTTGCCAGTGGTCATAGACCCAGCCGCTGGTGCCGACGTGGTAGCTGGTCGTCAATTGGCCCCCCTGGTCCCGCCCCGCGACGGGGAAGCTCTAAGCGCTAAGCTCGAAATCCGAAACAATGTCGAATGGGCCAAATCCCTGCCGCGGCCAAATCCCCCTTGCCCCCTCCGTGAAAGGGGGAAGGGCACCTGTTTAGGGTTTCGGATTTGAGGTTTGGGATTTGCCCTGTCGGGGCGTTCGGCCGAAGGCCACGGCAGGGCCCAAGAGCGCCTGGAGTATCACGATCGCCGCTTTCTTGTCCAGCGGCTCGTTGTTGTTGCCACACTTCGGCGACTGGATGCACCCCGGGCATCCTTCCTGGCACGAACACTCGGAGATGGCCTTCAACGTCGCCTGCCACAGCTCCGCCACCAGCTCGAAGCCCTTCTCGGCGATGCCGATCCCGCCGGGATAGGCGTCATAGATGAATATCTGCGGCTTGCCCGTTTCGGGGTGCAGCGGCGTCGAGACCCCGCCAAGGTCGTTCTTGTCGCACAGGGCAAACAGCGGCAGCAGCGCGATGGCGGCGTGCTCGGCGGCGTGCAGGCCGCCGGCGAAGTCGAGCGCCCGCTCCCCCAGCCTGGCCTCGACCTGCGGCGGCATGTCGAACCACAGGGCGACGGTGGCGAAGGTGTGCGGCGGCAGGTCGAGGGGCTCCTCGCCGATGACCTCTTCGGTGAGAATCCGCTTCTTCTTGAACCCGAGAACAAGGGTGGTCACCTCGACCTGGCCCAGGTGCACCTTCACTTCGCCCACTGACTTCTCCCTGGTCGCCTTCACTATGCTGATCTCAGTGATATCCTTGGTCTGGGTATAGTAGGGGACGTCGGTGGCAACGGTGTAGGCCGTGCGCCCCAGCAAGTCCAGCCTGTTAACGAGATAGGACTCGCCCTGATGGAGATAGATGGCCCCGGGGTGAATCTGGAAGAAGGCGTTGGCCTCCTCCACCGTCTCCAGCAGGCGGCCGCTGGGCTCGTCCACCAGGGCGTAGTTGCGCGAGGAGATGGAGCGGATGTTGATGTCCTGAGCTGGATAGACGACGCCGGGCGAAGGGTGCCAGCGTCCCCGGTGCTTGCGCAGCATGCGTTCCTCCTCGAGCTCGGCCAGAGCCTGCCCGGCGTTCCCGCCGAAGGACTTGACCTCGGTTTCCACCAGGGGCATCTCCCAGGCGGCGCAGAGGAGGTGCGGCTTCAAGATGCGCGGGTTGTCGGGGTCGATAAGGGCGTTCTCGTGGCTCTGGCCGAAGAAGAACTCGGGGTGCCTCATGAGATATTGGTCAAGCGGGTTGTCCAGGCCGATGAGGAAGCTCAACGAGCTGTCCCTGCTCCGCCCGCTCCTTCCCGCCTGCTGCCACGTGCTCGCGATGCTGCCCGGGTAGCCAGTGAGGACGGTGGCGTCGAGATGGCCGATGTCCACGCCAAGCTCCAGCGCCGTGGTCGTGACTGCGGCGAGGAGCCGGCCCTCGAACAGCTCCCGCTCGATCTCGCGCCGGTCTTCGGCGAGATAGCCGGCGCGGTAGGGCCTGACCTTGTCGGCCAGTTGAGGACTGTCGATTCTGAGCTGGTCTCGCACGTAGAGGTAGATAAGCTCGGTGAGGCGGCGGCTTCGGGCGAAGGCCAGGCTGCGAATGCCCTGCCGCACGAGCTCGGTCAGGATGAGTGTGGCCTCGCTGTTGGCGCTGCGCCGGGTGGACTTCGCCACGTCGATGAGGGGCGGGTTCCAGAACACGAAGTCCTTGGCGCCGTGAGGCGAGCCGTCCTCAGCGATGACCTCGAAGGGCTGACCGGTGAGCCGCTCGACGTGCTCCCTGGGGTTGGCGATGGTGGCCGAGCAGCAGATGAACTGGGGGCTGGCGCCGTAGTGGGCGCAGAGCCGCCGGAGGCGCCGTACCACGTTCGCCACGTGGGAGCCGAAGACCCCACGGTAGATGTGGGCCTCGTCGATCACAACGTATCTCAGCCTCGCGAGAAAACCGCGCCACGAGCTGTGGTTGGGCAGGATGCCCAGATGCACCATGTCCGGGTTGGACAGCACGATCTCCGCTGACCTCTTTATCTCGCCGCGCTCCCACTGGGGGGTATCGCCATCGAAGGTGGCGCAGTTGAATCCGACCTGGGGGGCTGTGGCCAGCTCTCTCAGACTGCGCAGTTGGTCCTGGGCCAGGGCTTTGGTAGGGAAAAGGTAGAGCGCGCGGCTGCCCTTCTGAGTCAGGATGGTGTCGAGGACGGGGATGTTGTAGCAGAGCGTCTTGCCGCTGGCGGCGGGGGTGACCACGACAACGTTCCTGCCGGAGCGCACCGCGTTGATGGCCGAGGCCTGGTGGCTATAAAGCGGCAGCAGACCGTTGGCCTCAAGCGAGGCCATCAGGCAGGGGTGGAGGGGCTTGTCCAGCTTGCCGTGAACCGCCTCTCTCGGCGGGATGGGTTCGATATGCACGACCTGGTCTCTGTAGGCGGCATGCTTCCTGAGGTGGGGAAGGAAGTCCGAGGCCTTCATCGCTTCCCCCGGCCTCTCACAGGGCGTGCAGCATCTCGATCTCGTAATCCAGGACCTCGGCGTCGCCCCTCACGTGCTCGATGAAAGTCATGACGTGGGAAAGGATCTCGTTTGCGTGGCGGCCGTCGTTGCTGACGCAGGTCACTCCCAGTGTGGCCACCTGCCACAGGTCCTGGTCGTCGATCTCAGCGATGGAGACGTTGAACTTGTTCTTCACCTGAGAGGTGATAGACCTTAATACCTGTCTCTTGCCCTTGAGAGAATGGTTCTCGGGGAGGCGAAGCCTCACCCTCAGAGCGCCGACGTTCATCGCGGATACAGAAAGGAAGTGCGGAGGATTCTCTGTTCGCTGGTGTCAGTTAACCACAGCACACGACGGATGTCAAACAGAGGGGAAATCCCCCTCTGTCCCCCTTCTCCGAAGGGGGAATATCGCCTCGCAAAAGGCGAGGCGCTTTGCCCTCTGCGAGGGCAAAGCGCCTCCGAATCTCCCTATTACCTATACCCTACTACTGCTGCTGAGGCTGACTTCTCGTTTTGGCGAAACACTCATCGCAGTAGACCGGGCGTCCGCTCCGCGGCTGAAACGGCACTTCGGTTTCCTTGCCGCACGCAGAACAGGTCACCTTTGTCATCTCACGTGGCGCTCTGTTGCTTCCATAGCGACTCTGTCGCCTTGCCGAGCGGCAATCCGGACAGCGACCCGGCTCATTCTGGAGACCGCGTGTCTGGTAGAATTCCTGCTCTCCGGCGGTGAACACGAACTGTGCTCCGCAGTCTCGGCATGTCAGGCTCTTGTCTGCAAACGCCATCGCCAGACCTCCTTTCCGCTTGATTAGGCAGGCCTCGTCTTCGATGTTGTTTGCGGCTCAAGATCCCAGTCGAGACTCCGAGTTCCGAGGGGCGAAGATGCGCGAGTTGCGTCCCTGTCGGGAGTACGGGCTCCGGTTTCCTAGTGCACGA
>CAZBET010000184.1:0-3929 GCA_964490995.1 uncultured Dehalococcoidia bacterium | reverse complement strand
GTAGGGGCACGGTGCACCGTGCCCCTACTGCTACACTTCTCGGAACTCGCCCTCCACTGTACCGGCATCACCCTTGCCCGGGCCACCACCGCCGCCGGGGGGAGGTGGAGCACCCCCGGGCCCGGCTCCGGCCCCCGCTCCGGCCCCTGCGCCGGCTTGCTGATACACAGCCTGGCCCACCTTCTGCATTGCCTGCGAGAGCTCCTGGGCGGCGCGCTTGATCTGCTCGGTGTCCTTGCCTGACAGCGCCGACTTCACCGCGGCAATCTTGCCCTCGACCTCGACCTTGATGTCGGCAGGTATCTTGTCGCCCTGCTCACGCAGTGTCCTCTCGGCAGTGTAAGCCATGGTATCGGCCGTGTTGCGCGCCTCGATTTCGTCCCGTTTCTTGCTGTCGTCAGCGGCGTGCGACTCCGCCTCGCGCTGCATCCGCTGGACCTCCTCTTTGCTCAACCCGCTGGACGCGGTAATGGTGATCTTCTGCTCCCTGCCAGTGCCCTTGTCGTGGGCCTTGACGCTGAGGATCCCGTTGGCGTCGATGTCGAATGCAACCTCAATCTGGGGCATGCCTCGCGGCGCCGGGAGGATTCCATCGAGCATGAAGCGCCCCAGGGTCCGGTTATCGTTCGCCATCGGCCGCTCGCCCTGGAGAACATGGATCTCCACGCTGGGCTGATTGTCAGCCGCCGTGCTGAACACCTGGCTCTTGGAGGTAGGTATGGTCGTGTTGCGCGGGATGAGCGGCGTCATCACGGCACCGAGAGTCTCAATGCCCAGAGTCAGAGGGGTGACGTCGAGCAGAAGCACATCCTTGACCTCACCCTTGAGCACGCCGCCCTGAATCGCCGCACCCATGGCGACAACTTCGTCCGGGTTGACCCCTTTGGAGGGCTCCCGCCCGAAGAACTCCTTCACCTTCTGCTGCACCAGCGGCATCCGGGTCTGGCCGCCGACGAGGATAACCTCATCAATCTGCTTGGTGCTCAGCTTCGCGTCTTCCACTGCCTGGCGGCAAGGGCCGATGGTCTTCTCCACCAGGTCCATCACCAGTTGCTCCAGCTTCGACCGGGTCAACTTGATGCTGAGGTGCTTCGGCCCGCTGGCATCCGCCGTGATAAAGGGCAGATTTATCTCGCTCTCCATAACCGTGGAGAGTTCGATCTTGGCCTTCTCCCCGGCCTCCTTCAGCCTCTGCAACGCCATCCTGTCTTTTCTGAGGTCGATGCCCTGATCCCGCTTGAACTCATCGCACAGCCAGTCCATGATGCGCTGGTCGAAGTCGTCGCCGCCGAGGTGGGTATCGCCTGAGGTGGATTTCACCTGAAATGTCCCCTCGCCCAGTTCCAGCACCGATATGTCGAAGGTGCCGCCTCCGAGGTCATAGACGGCGATGACGCCCTCCTTCTTCTTGTCCATACCGTAGGCCAGCGCCGCGGCAGTGGGCTCGTTGATAATGCGAAGCACCTTCAGCCCGGCTATCTCGCCTGCGTCCTTGGTTGCCTGCCTCTGGCTATCGTTGAAGTAGGCGGGGACGGTGATGACCGCCTCTGTCACCTTCTCACCCAGGTAGGCCTCGGCATCCTGCTTCAACTTCTGAAGGATCATGCCCGAAATCTCCGGCGGGCTGTATTCCTTGCCGCCCATCACCACCCGCACCTCGTTGTTGGGGCCGCGCGTCACCTTGTAGGTCTTGCGCCGGGCATCCTCCTCCACGGGGAGCTCACGTCCCGGCGGTTCGCCCCACTTCCGCCCCATGAAGCGCTTGATACTGTAGATGGTGCTCTCCGGGTTTGTGATCATCTGGCGCCTGGCTATCTGCCCCACCAGCCGTTCGCCACTCTTGCTCACAGCCACCACAGACGGCGTAAGCCGGGAGCCTTCGGCGTTGGTGATCACTACCGACTCCCCTCCCTCCATCACCGCCACCTCACTCAGCGTTGTCCCGAGGTCAATACCGATTACTTTTCCCATATCCAAACCTCCATCACCTTGCATGGACTCATGCTTCATCCTCGTCAGAAGACCCGCCGCTTCCCTCCGCCTTCCCGACTACCACCCTCGCCGGGCGAAGCAGACGGTTGCGGAACTTGTAGCCTCTCTGCACTTGCTCAATAACCTTCCCATCCTCCCCCGCCATACACATCACCGCGTCATGACAACTCGGATCGAACTCCTTGCCCTCCGACTCAATAGCGCAAAGGCCCTGAGCCTCGAGCACCCCCTTCAGCTTGCGGTAGATCAGCTTCACGCCGTCGACCCAGGGGGAGTCCGCAACCTCCTCCGGCACATTCCTGAGCGCCCGCTCGAAATCATCGAGGATGGGCAGCAGGTCCGAGACGAGCCCGCAATTGGCGAGGTTGAGTGCCTCCGTCCGCTCTTGCTCGTTCCGCCTCTTGTAGTTGATGAAATCCGCTTCCGACCGCTGCCAGTTCGCCAGGTACTTCTCGGCCCGAGCCCTCTCCTCCTCAAGCGCCTTCGTGACTGACTCCAGGTCCTCCAACTGACCACTCTCCCCCCGACCACGGGGCGAGGAATCCTTCCCTTCGCTAACCAAACTTCGTTACCCCCTTAGACTGCGCTCGCGACCAGGGGCGCGGCAACCGCGCCCCTACCTGAAACCCTCATGTCATTGCGAGGAGCCCTTCCCCAGGGGAAGGGCGACGCGGCAATCGCTTCCATTGCGGCCATGCAATGACGGCTCATACGGCGACTGCCATGAAGCGCTTCAGCCGTAGAGTTCTCCCACCATTTCGCTCATCACCGACGACACGAAGCACACAGAAGCGATTGCGCGATTGTACTGCATCCGCGTGGGCCCCACAACCCCGATGGCCCCACCGACCTCTCCCGGAATACCGTATCTGCTGACGACCATGCTGCAGTCGCGTATCACTTCCTGCCTGTTCTCCTTCCCGATGACGACGCGGACCCTCTCCCCCGGGTCCACCCGAGGCAAGAGAGACCTGAGCAAGCTCTTCTGCTCGAACAGCCCGACGATGGCAGCCAGCTTGCTGCCGGAGGCAAACTCAGGCTGACCCAGCATGTGACGGAGGCCATCGACGTACGGCTCTTCGTAATCCTCCGCTTCCTCAGCCCGCATTATCTGCACCGTGGCTCTCAGCACCTGCCCCTCCACACGCGAGAGCTCAGAGCGCAGGGTGGATATCTCACCGCTCGTGAGCCCGGCGCAAGCACCGGTTAGTCTCTGCGCCGCGGCGCTGAGCTGCTCCTGCGACACAGCCTCGTCCAGTGTCAACATCTGCTGCCTGAGCTTGGCTTCCCTCAGAACCAGGATGAGCAAAGCCAGGAACTCGTGGAGCGACACAAGCTCCAGGTGCTTGAGCCGCAGCTCATAGGGCTTGGGGAGAGTGACGATAGCCACACTGCGCACGGCCTGCGACAGTATGGCCGCGGCGAGCCGCGCCCACGTGTCGACCTCGCTCTCCACGCGCCGAAACTGCTGGCGGATATCACGCTGTTCCGTCGGGGAGAGTTGGACCTTGCCCAGGGCGGACTGTATGTAGTGGCGATAAGCCTTGTCCAGCGGGATGCGTCCCGCCGACGTATGCGGCTGGGAGAGATACCCTTCCTCCTCAAGACCGGCCATCTCGTTGCGTATCGTAGCCGAGCTGACCCCCAACCCTCTGCGAGCCACAGCGTCCGAGCTCACGGGCAAGCCGGTGGAGATATACTCACTCACCACGATATTGAGAATGTCTCCTCTTCGCCTGTTCAGCATTCTTACCTCTCGATTAGCACTCTCCGGGGGAGAGTGCTAACACCTATTTGAGTCTATCATTTCACGCTCAGCGTTGTCAAGAAAGCGTTTGACCAGCTCGTATCGTCATTGCTGCGAAAATGCCGATTCCCTGAATCATAGGGCAGGGGCTCCGTCCCCTGCCAACGGCGGCGGGTGGCAGAGCACCCGC
>CAZBET010000183.1:0-3968 GCA_964490995.1 uncultured Dehalococcoidia bacterium | reverse complement strand
GCCACCAGCGCATCACGCGGCGAGGTCCGTATTCCCTTGCCCACCCGGTCGGCGAAACGTACCCCACCAGCCGCGCCCCACGTTGTGGCGAAGTAGAGGAAAGGCTTGGCCAGCGTGGACAGCCCGTAGCCAAAGACGGCCAGCCCCTTCCTGCTCCCCAGGCGGTCGCTGAGCCAGCCGCTGGCCACTTTGAGCAGGCTCGCGAGGCCCTCTGAAATGCCTTCGACAAGGCCGATGACCGGCATCCCCACCTTGATGACGTTCAGCAGGAACAGGGGAAGCAGGGTGAAAACCATCTCGCTGGAGACATCGGTGAGGAAGCTCACCACGCCCAGAAAGAATACGTTGGGGCTGAAGCCGAGAATCCTCTTCCTATCGTTCTCTTGCACGGTTTACCTGTCCAGAAGCACCTCGACCACCAGTTCGCCGATCTTCTTCCTGGCTTCCTCGAGCACAGCCACACCCGGCCCGGTTATGGAGTAGTACTTACGCACCTTGCCTTCGACCACCCTCTTCTCCACAGAGAGGTAGCCCTCGGTCTCCAGGCGGTGGAGCGTGGGGTACAGCGTGCCCGGGCTCAGCCGGTATCCGTGGCGGCCCAGTTCTTCCAGGATCTCCGCTCCATAGATTGGCCCTTTCGAGGCATGATACAGGATGTGTATCTTCACAAAGCCCAGAAAGAAGGCCTGCAACATGTGTGGCTGACTCATGTCGTCCCCCGATATCGCCCGATGATATCATCGCCCCCGCGCCATGTCAAACGCAGGGGCGACACGATGGGTCGCACTGGAAATCCCCCCTGTCCATCTTTGCCAAAGGTGGAGTCAAAGATGTATCATACTAACTCGGCTGTGTATCAGGACACCATCGTTGCCATATCCACCCCCATCGGCGAGGGCGGGATCGGGATCGTGCGGTTGAGCGGGAAGGACGCCCGGCCCATTGCCCAGAGGCTGTTCCCCAGACCACTAGCGAACCGATACCTCGTCTATGGCCATGTCATCGACCCTGAAAGCGGCGAGGTCGTGGATGAGGTGCTCGTCGCCTTCATGGCAGCGCCCCGCACCTACACCAGAGAGGACGTCGTCGAGATCAACTGCCACGGCGGGCCCCTGCCGCTGCAACGCATACTGGGGCTGGCCCTGCGGTGCGGCGCCCGGCTTGCCAACCCGGGCGAGTTCACGCTGAGGGCGTTCCTCAACGGCAGAATAGACTTGGCGCAGGCTGAGTCCGTGCTGGACGTCATCCAGGCCAGGACCGAGGCGAGCCTGCGCCTCGCCGTGGAGGGGCTGCGGGGCGGGCTATCCGGCCAGATCAAAGAGGTGCGCACCAGCCTCATGGACGTGCTCGCCTATCTCTCAGCACGAATCGACTTCCCCGAGGACGAGGTTGAAGAGCAGGACATCGCGGGGCCGCTGGCGAAGGCGGAGCTGGCCCTGCGCGACCTGGTCAGCAACGCCGATGCCGGCATAGTGTACAGGCAAGGAGTGAGGACTGCCATCGTGGGGCGGCCCAACGTGGGCAAATCGAGCCTTCTCAACCGCCTCCTGCGCCAGAGCCGCGCCATAGTCACGCCCATCCCCGGCACGACCCGCGATACCCTGGAAGAGGTTATGAATCTGAAAGGAGTGCCCTTCGTACTCATCGACACCGCCGGAATCACCGACAGCAAAGATGTGGTGGAGTCCCTCGCCGTCGAGAGAAGCAGGAGGGCGATGGAGCAAGCCGATTTCGTCCTGTTCGTCATCGATGCCAGCGAGCCGCTCACCCAATCAGACCGGCAACTTATCGAGTTTCTCGCGGGCAAAACGGTGCTGGCAGTTGCCAACAAGTGCGACCTGCCCCGCAGGGCGGAGTGCAACGGCTTCCCCTGGCCACAGGTATCAACGTCCGCACTCACCGGCGAGGGGCTGGCCGCCCTGGAGGCCGAGATGGTGGACTCCGTCCTCGGTGGTGCAGTCGTGACCTCGGATGCCCCGCTCGTGACCAACACCCGCCACAAGGACGCGCTGCAAAGGGCGGAGAGGAACCTGGCCCTGGCGCGCCGCTCCCTCGACGAGGGATTACCCGACGACTTCGTTACTATCGCCCTCACGGCGGCCATAAACGCGCTGGGGGAGATAACGGGGGAGACGGTCACCGAGGAACTGCTTGAGACAATCTTCAGCCGCTTCTGCATCGGGAAGTAGGGTGACTTTCCCCGGGGCTGGGGCATGAAGGGGGACAAATGGAGTCAGTCAAGCTCTATGTGGAGCCAAATCTGGTCAAGCCCTGCCTTGTCACCGCCTGGCCCGGCGTAGGCAACGTGGCGCTCATCGCGGCCACCTATCTCAAAGACAAGCTGGGGGCGAAGGAGCTGGGCGAGATCGACCCCATCAGCTTCTTCGACCTAGGCGGTGTCTTCATCAAGGACAACCTCATAGAGTTGCCGAAGTTCCCGGAGGGCAAGTTCTACTACTGGCAGGGCGGCGGGAAGGCAAGCGACGCGATCATCTTTCTGGCGGAGGCGCAGCCCGCTTCGCGGTCATACGAGTACGCCCACCTTGTACTGGATGTGGCCGAGAGATTCGGGGTCAGCCGGGTATACACCCTGGCTGCAGCCCTCACCGAGCACCAACCCGACCCCCCAAGGGTGCTGGGTGCAGCCAGTTCGCCCGAACTGCTGGAGGAGTTGAAGGGGCTTGCGGTGGTACAGGCGGGCGATTTCTACGTCGCTGGACTAAACGGCCTCTTGCTCGGGGTTGCGCGGGAGAGAGGGCTGGAGGCCATCTGCCTCTTGGGGGAGACCGTGAAGTACGCAGCCAAGATGGCCAATCCGCGCGCCTCTCAAGTCGTTCTCACAGTCCTGACCAGGCTTCTGCGGGTTGAGATCGACATGACGGAACTCGACAAATTCGCCGAGGAGACCGACCGGCAACTCCGGGAGCTAAGCGACCAGATGAAGAGGGAGTACCTGGAGCATTTCACCAAGCCGATCTGGGAACGCGAGGAACACGAAGGCCACGAGGAGAACTGACGCGTCGGCTCCGCCGCCCCTAGTTCTTGCTCGGGGTGCTGGGCACGGGGGCTGGAGGGGATGCTTCGGATGAGGGCACCGGCTCGTTGAACGCCGCCTCGAGCGCTTCGCCCTCAAGCGTCTCTTCCACTATCAGGCGCGACGCGAGATGGAGCAGCCTAGGCTTGTTCTTGGTCAGGATATCCTTCGCATCAGCGAAAGCGCGATCAATCAGCCGGCTGATCTCTTCGTCGATCTTGTCCGCAACCTTGTCGCCATAGTCCTTCTGCTCATCCACCATCCTGCCGAGGAAGACCAACTCCTCCCTGTGTCCAAATGTGCGGAGACCAAGCGCATCGCTCATGCCGTACTCTTTGACCATCTTTCGCGCCAGGATGCTGACCTGCTCCAGGTCGCTGCTTGCCCCGGTCGTGACCTCCGCGCTGCCGAACATAAGCTCCTCGGCCGCGCGTCCGCCGAGCAGAGTCGTTATAATGTCCTTCAGTTGAGCTAGCGAATGAAGATGGCGATCCTCAGAGGGCAGTTGCTTGGTGTAGCCGCCGGCCATGCCGCGGGCCACGACAGAGATCTTGAATACGGGATCGGCATTGGGAAGCATCCTGGCCACGAGAGCGTGGCCTGCCTCGTGGTGAGCAATGATCTCCTTCTCCTTCTGGCTGACGACGCGGCTTCTGCGCTCCGGCCCGAGCTGGACGCGCTCCACAGATTCCTCGAACTCCTCCATGGTGATCGTCTTCTTGTTGCGTCGTGCCGCCAGGATAGCAGCCTCGTTGACCAGGTTCGCCAGGTCGGCGCCACTGAAGAACGGCGTCTGCTTGGCAATGACCCCGAGGTCAACATCCGGCGCGAGCGGCATCCCCTTGGTATGGACCTCGAGGATGGCCTTTCGCCCGACGATGTCGGGCTGGTCCAGAACCACGCGCCGGTCGAACCGGCCGGGGCGCAGCAGCGC
>CAZBET010000182.1:1496-3988 GCA_964490995.1 uncultured Dehalococcoidia bacterium | reverse complement strand
GCAAAAGAGTTAGTTGCCCCGAAAGTCTTCGAAAACGTCGTGTTTTAGGGCGAAGCCCCCCTTCTCCGAAGGGGGACGTCAAGGTATTCCCTCTTTGGCAAAGGGGGTTAGGGGGATTTCTCCCCGTCCTCCAGGCGAACAGGCGAAATGGCGATTTGCGCTCCTATCCCTGAGAGGGGCGGAGCACCACGCTTGTGCCTTCAGTTTCTCTGGGCTTCCTTCGGCAGCACGACGATGTGAGGGACGGAGGTGACGGGGTGCGGGCTGACCCGCACCGAGGCGGAGAAAACGTCGCGGATGTTGCCCTCGGTCAGCACCTCCGCAGGGGAACCGTCAGCGAATATGGCGCCCTCCTTCATCAGAACCAGGCGGTCGAAGTAAAGCGACGCCATATTCAGGTCGTGCATCGCGGCGATGACCGTGAGGCCACGATCTCGGTTGAGGCTCTTCACCAGCTCCAGTATCTCCACCTGATGGTTTATGTCAAGATGAGCCGTGGGCTCGTCCAGTAGCAGAAGCTCCGGCTCCTGGGCAAAGGCCATCGCCAGTATGACCTTCTGCTGCTCGCCGCCGCTCAGGTCGTTGAAGTGCCGGTGGCCCAGCTTGTCGATGCCGACAAGCTGCATCGCGGCGGTGGCGATGCTCCGGTCCTGGATGGTTTCGCCCGAGAGTGCACGGACGAAGGGGGTCCGTCCCAGGAGCACGATATCGCTTGCCCTGAACGCAAACGGCACGTGGTAGTACTGCGGCACCACAGCCACCTTCTGCGCCACCTGCTTCCGGGGCAACCGGTTCACTCTTGCTTCACCCAGCAACACCTCGCCGCGTGCCGGAGAGAGCACCCCGCTCGCGAGCCGCAGCAGCGTCGTCTTGCCACAGCCGTTGGGCCCGAGAAGGCCCACCATCTCGCCGGACGATATGGTCAGGTCAATGTCCCGCAGGACAAATCCATTGAAATACGAGAAGTGGACGTTCCGCATCGTCAGCTTGCCTGAGCTAGAACGCATATTCCCTCCTGCTGCGCCTGAGAAGGTAGAGGAAGAACGGGGCGCCGATAAGAGCGGTGAAGATGCCTACAGGCAGCTCTGTGGGCGCAAACATGGTTCGAGCAAGGGTATCAGCGATAACCAGAAAAGCGGCGCCGGCCAGCGCGGACGTGGGCAGCAGCAGGCGATGGTCGGGTCCCAGAGCCAGCCGCACGGCGTGGGGCACCACGAGACCGACAAATCCGATGAGCCCGCTCAATGACACCGCGCACGCGGTCAAGAGTGAGGCCAGAGCGAGGATAAGCATCTTCTCTCGTTCGACATTGATGCCCAGGTAGGCCGCGCCTTCCTCACCCAGGGCGAAGGCGTTGAGATGGAAGGCGAAGAATGAGGCCACGACGATGCCACCCACGATCAGAGGCCCGATGACCGCTAGCTGGCTCCAGTCCCGAACAGAGATGCTGCCCATGAGGAATGAGTAGACGGAGTGGAACTTGAGTAGCAGGGTACCGCTCGTCAGGATGAGGAAGCTCATGACGGCGGTGAGCATGGCACCTACCACGAAGCCGGCGAGAAGCATGCTCACCACCGGGGTCTTTCCCCCCACCCTTGCCAGATTGTAGACCAGCAGGACAGCGACTAGAGCGCCGCAGAAGGCGCCGATGGGCACCAGGCCCAGGCCCGCGAAGGCAAGGCCCAAGGGCAACATCATGGCCAGTGTGGCGCCGAGCGCGGCCCCCGACGAGGTCCCGATGATATAGGGGTCGGCCAGGGGATTACGCAATAGCCCCTGTAAGAGAACGCCGGCAACCGCCAGGGCCGCCCCTACCAGAGCCCCACCCACTACCCGCATCAGCCTGATGTCGAAGATGATGATCTCGTCCGTCGGCCGCCAGGTGGCCTGGAAATGGACAAGCGGCAATCTGTTCAAGGTCATCTTGACGATGTCGAGTGACGGTATCGACACCGCGCCCAGGGCGCAGGCAAGAAGCATCGCCGCGATCAGAACCAGCACCAACACGCCCAGGACGAAGGCGACCTGGTTGCGCTTCCTCATTCAACCAGCCTTCGGGACCAATTCCGCGTGGTCGATTTCCAGAAAGCCGTAGCCGTCACTCCACACCTTCTTGCCGGGTGCCAGCGAGACGCGCTTCCTGAAGGGAGGACCGTCAGTCACCAGCGTGTGGTACTCCCCGTTCTCGCCGCAGACATGGACGCCCGGCTTATGGCCGAACTCGACCAGGGTAGCCACGAATTCCCTGTCCACCTCCCGACCCAGCCAATCGCCACCGAAGAGGTCCGCCCTGACGCAGACCACCAGGGCCTGGAAGCCCTCTTCAATGAACTGCCCCATCACCTCTTCCGGGACAATGTTCCAGAGCGGCATCACAGCCTTCAGGCCGAACTCCCGGCAGTTGCCTTCCACCCACAACCTGCCGTCCGCCAAATCAATGTCGCCAGTAACAAGGCCCTCTATTCCCATCGCACGCAGTTCCCGCATGACGC
>CAZBET010000182.1:0-1396 GCA_964490995.1 uncultured Dehalococcoidia bacterium | reverse complement strand
GGTGGGTTTGCCGCGCTGCACCCACCCTACGGTTCCCTTCCCTTCAGGGGCACCGGGATGCCGGCGACCATCAAGTACACCTCGTCGGCATGCCTCGCCACCATCTGATTCGCGAGACCAAGCACGTCGCGGTAGACGCGCCCCAAAGGATTGGGCGGCACCAGCCCCAGTCCCACCTCGTTGGACACGACGATGAAATCGGGCTTGGCAGTCTCCATCAGCGCAAGAAGGTCTTCTACCTCCCCCATGACCCTCTTCTCGCAGGCCTCAGCCCCGGCACTGCCATCCGCCAGCAGGTTGGAGACAAGCAGCGTCAGGCAATCGATGATGACGACTTCGGCATCGGCCTTCTCGCTGGCTATGGCCTCCGCAACGCCGGCCCTTGCCTCCAGAGTCCTCCAACTGGAAGGTCTGGACCTCCTGTGCGCCTCGATGCGAGCCTTCATCTCCCCGTCGAGGGCCTCCGCGGTGGCCACGTAGAGCACCCTTGGGCCAAGGCGGTCAGCCAATTCCTGGGCGTAGCGGCTCTTGCCGCTCCTGGCCCCACCCAGAATGAAGATGATGCTCATATACCGTAGCTCCAGGTCACCAGCGGGATCAGTATCAGCGCAGCCACCTCGACCACCTCGTTGATGGCGCCGTACGTGTCGCCGGTCAGCCCACCGAGCTTGCTGCTGAGATAGGCCGCCAGAGCCAGTGAGATAGCCCATGCCGCTGCCATCACGGCCAGGCCTTCCAGCCTCAGCAGCCCGAAGCAGGCGCCCAGCGTGATGGCTGTGGCCAACGCAAGAGCAGGCCCCCTCGCGCCTTCTTTGAAGCTTGTGCCCAGACCCTCCTCCCTTCGGGCATAGGGAAAGACGAATACAGCGCACACCATGGTCCACCGGGCCACAGCGGGCATGAGTACCAGCGCCGCCAGCCTGTGCTGGCCGGGCAGGACTGTAAGCGCGACATACTGGAGCAGTATCAGGCAGCAGGCGCCGATCACGCCGAAGGCGCCGACGCGGCTGTCGCGCATGATTTGAAGCCTCGCCTCTGGCGAGGCCCCACCGGCCAGCCCGTCGCAGGTATCCACAAAGCCGTCGAGATGAAGGGCCCTGGTGACCACCACCAGGGCGATGATCAGCAGGATGTTGACGAGAGGGAGGGGGAAGGCCAGTTCAAGGAGCCGGTCCAGCCCGTACAGGAAGCCGCCGATGACCAGCCCCACCAGCGGAAAGAACGCCAGAGACCGGCCCATGTCCCGCGCTTGCACCTCCCGCCTCAGAGGGACTATTGTCAGGAACTGAAAGGCCGCAATAAGGCTCAAGCCAACGGTTCTCACTTCCTCACCGTCTCCCGTCCCCCGTCTCCCGTCATACCGGGCGATTGCCGCGGCGCCTGCGGCGCCTCGCAA
>CAZBET010000181.1:0-4001 GCA_964490995.1 uncultured Dehalococcoidia bacterium | reverse complement strand
AACCTCGAAGAACTTGTCGGTGAACAACCATAGGAGCTGTATTCTGATCCGGGTCTCTCGACTGACGCCTTCGTGGGCCATCAAAGACATGGCTCTTAGCGCGTGGAAAGTGCGGGCATGGGGTCGGGCAAATGAAGCCCCCAGAATCAGGCTCTTCACGCGATGAGGATACTTGAGGGCGAATTCCTGCGCAATGCATCCGCCCATGGACAGTCCGAAGATGTGGGCCTTGTCGACACCCAAGACATCCATAAGCCTGGCTGTATCATCAGCCATCATCTCGATGGAATACGGGATATCGGGAGCATCCGTACGTCCCGACCCGCGGTTGTCAAAAGCTATCACATGGTACTCCCTGGAGAATTCCGCGATCTGCAGAATCCAGCCGGTAAGATCAGCGCTCAGGCCTGTGATCAGGAGCAATGGCTCTCCCTCTCCATACGTCTCATAGCACATGTTGATGTCGCCGACTCTTGCTGTAGGCATGTGTCCCTCCCCGGTGGAATTGAAGCTATTCTATCATGGAAGCATTAGGCCTCCAAGCACGGCGGCAGGAATCCTGGCGGAACCCCCATACTCGAATCGACCTCGTTGACGCCAGGATCCTTGAGAACCTCTACGTGCCGGATACTGAGCCACCACTACTGTCCATTTCGTTCACTTCCGACGGACCCGCCACCGGGGCGGTCGGCTCTTCGTGGTTGTGGAACTACTGTGCCAGTCCATCCGTCTAATCTACAGGAGCTACCTGGCAGAGTCGTAGCATGTAGAGACAAGCGGAGGGTTGCGTCATGAAGAAGATACTGCTGTCGCTGCTGGTCGTGAGTGTCCTCCTCGGTAGCGCTGGCTGCACCCAAGTACCGGGCATCGGGGTTGCACTGTCAGACAAGCAGCGTGATTCCTCGCCCGATCTCAGCACGTCCGACTTGGCTACGTTGGCGGACGGCAATACCGCATTCGCCTTTGACCTGTACCGCGCCCTGGGCCAACAGAAAGGAAACCTATTCTACTCTCCCTACAGCATCTCCCTGGCCCTGGCAATGACATGCGCAGGTGCTCGCGGCGAGACAGAGCAGCAGATGGCGGAGACACTGCATTTCACGCTGCCGCAGGACCGCCTGCATCCCGCTTTCAATGCCCTGGACCTGGAGCTCGCCAGTCGTGGCGAAGGCACCAAGGGCAAAGACCACGAGGGCTTCCGCCTCCACATCGTCAACGCCATCTGGGGACAGAGGGACTACGTTTTCCTCAATGACTTCCTTGATGTGCTCGCTGAGAACTACGGCGCCGGGCTCAGGCTCCTTGATTTCGTCCACCAGCCGGACCAGTCACGTGTCGCCATCAATGACTGGGTGAGCGACCAGACCGAGGGCAAAATCGAGAATCTAATTCCTCAAGGCCTAATCGACGCCCTGACACGACTGGTGCTCACAAACGCCATATACTTCAACGCCGCCTGGCTCGACCCGTTTGACAAGGGATCAACACAAGATGGCACCTTCCACACCCTTGACGGCCTTGATGTCACTGTCCCGATGATGGCGCAGACCAAGTCCTTCAACTATGCAGCAGGAGACGGTTATCAGGCGGTCGAGTTGCCCTACGACGGCAGAGAACTGTCCATGATCATCTTGCTCCCCGACAGCGGCCAGTTCGAGGCGTTTGAGAATACACTGGACGCGGCACTCGTGGATAACATCGTCTCGGATTTGGAGACCCGGCAGGTAGCACTGACCATGCCCAGATTCGAGTTCGAGTCCGAGTTCAGTCTCGCTGACATACTTGCGGCGATGGGCATGCCGGTTGCGTTCACCGGAGATGCCGACTTCTCGGGCATGACCGGCAATCGCGAACTCGCGATTAGCGATGTGGTGCACAAGGCCTTTGTCTCCGTGGATGAGGCGGGAACAGAAGCCGCAGCCGCCACTGCCGTGGTGATGAGACTAACGGCCGCCCCTGGGGAACCCGTGCAGGTGACGGTTGACCGTCCGTTTGTCTTCCTCATCCGGGACAGCGGGACAGGGACGGTGCTATTCATGGGTCGCGTTGTGAACCCCAGCGCCTAGCGAGTCCGCCAAAGGGATAGTGAGAGGCCCCGGCCGTTGTGTTGCCAGGGCCTCTCGTTTTGCCAACATCTCTGCCAACGAACTGTTTGGCACTTGTTGATGCAGGATGCCACAGGACGTCACAGACTGATAGGCAGAGCGCGCACAGGACGATACAGGACGTCACTGGGGGACACCAGCCGGCACAACTGACCTGTATCTCTTAATCAGGGTGTCGGCGGTTCGACTCCTGCTCGGCTCACCATTCTGTATGGTAGGTAAGACTTTCGAGAAGCCCTTCCCGATGGCCTGGCGAGCTCCTGCCAGCACTTCGGTGAGGGGTGTGGCTGAGCTGACGGAGGGTCCGGCCTGCGCGTAGGGAATCGGGCGTACGCCAGCGGTCCATAGACAGAACTCTTGGCCTGGCGTTCACCCTTGCCACGTAGGTGCGCTTGCGCGCCTCAATATGTCATGGAGTCACTGTGGGGCAACCGACAACGCACTGAGTCCGCTAGTGTAGTGCTTCCTGGGAATCGTCATCTCCAGGCCAACAACAATTGTGGCCCTGACGCCTTGATCGGACAGCTCCGGGAAACCGGTCTGCCCGACGTTCGGTGAGCCAACGATGGGTTGGAGACACCACACTGGTATGGCGCATGTGAGACATGAAGAGAGAACGGGAGCCACTACGACTCTCCGCCCTCTCCTGGTTTGCCTGGACTGTCCTATGCGCCCTCTTGAGCCTTCCTTCTGCTCACCGCCCAGACAACGCCCCCAGCAAGGATCGCCGTCAGCCCCACAGTGCCCCACAGGGAGAGGTCGGGCACGGCGGGCGCGCGTGGTTCGGGCGGAGGCTGCGCGAGTGTCAAGTCGCCGAGCGGCTCAGGGCATTGGTCAGGTTCTGCCACATGCGTCGGCCATGAGTCCCACCCCGTACCATCGTCGTAGACATATATACCGAAGGGTACGGTATCTCCGGCAGACCAGTTCCAATCAGGCAGGTTACTTAGTGGCAGACAAAGCTCGAATATCCTGTGGTCAGCGCCGCTATTGGGACTCGGGCCCAATCCCATCACGTTCACGCATGCTGCACAAGTCCAAGGAAACGCTAGACAAAACAACGTTTCGTCCGAGGCTGACGGTCAGGTGTCGAGGGGCAGGTCAACCAGCATATAGAGATACTGCGCGTCGTTCTTTATGTACCAGTACCCCTCCATCGGGTTGCCAGGAACTGTAAGAAGGTCAACCACCGCCGCGTCATCCCACTCACCTGGGCCGAAAACGCCGTCGATGACGGGGATTACCGTGGCCCAATTGCTCTGCGCTGTGTCGCCATTCGCCGCCGCTGGGACCGCAGTGCCGAGCGCTAGAACCGTGAGCACAGCGAGAACAGACAGCACGTTCAGGATCTTCGCTCTTGCAGCCATCCCACTCCCCTTTTGGACGGTGTTGCAGTGGTTGTGGCACGCGATTCCGTTCTTGTCAAGTCCTTATGCTCGTCCTTAATCCGTGAGTCCAGATTCAGGAGGCTCACCCGGTGGCTAATGAGGCGTAGTTCTCTCTTCCCGTTCGCCCTGAGCCCTTCGACTTCGCTCAGGGCAGGCTTGTCGAAGGGCCGTTCATGGTTCGACAGGCTCACCACGAACGGCAATTCTGCATTCTGTCCACGGATTGAGGCTCGTTCAGTACATATGACAGAGATGAGAGGTGGGCTCTCGGGCCAGCTGTGCGTGACAGTGTCTGAGATACTCCCTGAACGCACTGCCATCCGGGCCCTGATGAGGCCGTGGGTGGTTGTAGGCCACAGTGTACAATAGACAGAACTCCGCACCTAACCTTTTGCCTGGCCTTTGGCCTCGACCGCTAGGCGAGTGATGCCCGGAGACTCTTGCAGACACAGCTTCTCGCAGGTGCCCCCGCGGCTTAGCGATGCCCCGCTCACTGAACAACGTGGAC
>CAZBET010000180.1:0-4021 GCA_964490995.1 uncultured Dehalococcoidia bacterium | reverse complement strand
GCCTTCGACAGCCTCCCGAGCGTGTCGAAGTCGAGTTGAACAGTGGCGATCGAGCCGTCGGGCAGGACGACGCCGCCGTGCGTCGTGCCCGTCTGGACGCTCATCTTCGAGATGCCCTTGACGCCGGGGCCCAGCAGCCTGAGGTACCCCGACATGAAGGCCTTGAGGTCGTCCACCGTGCTGTTCTTCTTCCCGACCTCCCCGATCTCGCCGCCCACGGAAATGGTCACGCCCCTGGGCTCGATGCCGCGTATGAACCGGGTCATCTCAGCCGTGACCCGGCAGTTCTGTGCCTGCTGCTCCTCAAGCGTAGGTTTGCTCAAGTCAACGATGGTGGAGGCATCAATATCGATGTTCAGGAATCCGGCCGCCACGGCTTCGGCGATCAGCGCCCTGATGGCCTCCAGTTCCTTCTCAGGCTCCGCAGCAAACGCGCCTGCGCGCACCTGGAAATGGTCTCCCTGGAGGAAGATGGGGCCCGGAAAGCCTTCTTTGACCGCGGCCGCCAGTATGCAGGTTGCATACTCGGCAGGCCTCTGCGCCGTGTACTCAATCTCGGAGCGCGCGATCTCGAAGATAAAGGCGCCGACGTTCAGTCTCAAAGCGGCCCGAAACGCGGCCCTCGCCGCGTGGTAGGTGAGGCCGCGCAGGTTCATGGCGGGAACGCTGATGCCGCCGTACAGACCCTTGCCCGCTGCCTCGTACAGGCCCTGAGCGCTCGCAAGGCGGATCCCCTGCTTGTTGGCCAGCCCGCGGATGGCCCTTCTGCTTTCCTCTCTCGCCCCGGTGTCCGAGGTGAAGACAGCCTCTCGCACTAGCGGGCCCATCCGGTTGCTGACAATGTCCATCGTGCCTCCCTCGCCCTACCTCAGAATAGCGCGCCGCCCGTTGTACCGCTCAACATCGTACATGGTCTTGACGTCCACAACATGCAGCTTCCCAACAGCCTCTTTGAGGGGCACCGCGGTGATGGCCCCGCCCCGGAAGCTGACCATCTTGTCGAAGTCCCCCCTCACCACCAGGTCAACGGCGGCGATGCCGAAGTACCTTCCCATCCTCCGGTCATAGGCGCACGGAGCGCCGCCCCGCTGCAAATGGCTCAGGACTATGCTCCGCGTCTCCAGTCCGGTCGCGTCCTGTATCTCAGTGGCGAGGGCCTCGCCGATGCCGCCCAGGGTCTCGTGGCCGAAGCTGTCCACGCCTTTTCGCGCCACGGACTGAATCCCGCCCACGGGCTTCGCACCCTCAGCCACCACGATGATGTCGTACCTGGAACCCATCCTCTTGCCTTCCAGCAGCAGCTCGTTCACCTTCTGGATGGAGAAATCGTACTCGGGAATAAGGATAATGTAGGCTCCGCTGGACTCGCCGCCTTCCAGCGCCAGCCAGCCCGCGTCCCTGCCCATCGTCTCCACGACGAATATCCGCTTGTGCGAACCCGCCGTGGTCCTGAGACGGTCCACCTCCTCGGTGATGACGTTGAGCGCGGTTTCAAAGCCCAGCGTGTAGTCGGTCCCGGGGAGGTCCTTGTCTATGGTTTTCGGGATGCCAACGACGTTGACCCCTTTGTGGGAAAGCTTGTGGGCCACGCCCAGGGTGTCCTCTCCCCCGATGACTATCAGCGCTTCCAGGCCAAGCTTCTCGATATTCGCCAGCACCTCGCGGGAGCGGTCGTTCTTCGGGTCGAAGGGGTTGGTCCGCGATGTCCCCAGCATAGTGCCGCCGTACCTGTCCCATGTCCTCACAGCGTCCTGGGTAAGCAGCACAGGCCGCGCCGCATCATGTCCGTGCATGTTGGACTCCCAGCGCGCCGGCCCGGCCGCGTCGAGCTCAACCAGTCCCTTCCAGCCGTCCCTGATGCCCACCACCTCATAGCGAACGCCTCTCTCCGCCTCGAGCCGCTCGTCGAGCGCCGTCTTGACCACCCACTTGATCGCCGGGTTGAGCCCGGCGCAGTCTCCACCGCCCGTCAGAATACCTATCCTGCTCTTCTTCATCGCCGTCTCGTGCCGCGCAATTGCGCTGAGACGCAATGTATCACAAGCGCACCGGCTATTCAATAGCTGTTGCCCATACAAATGAGCAGAATGCCTCCTCTGTCATTGCTACGAAAATGCCGATTCCATGGGTCATAGGGCAGGGGCTCCGTCCCCTGCCAGCGGCGGCGGGTAACAGAGCACCCGCGCTGTTTTTATGCCCTATCCTGCCTGTGGCGATAAACATAGTGATTCTGGGGGAGTCCGCCTCCGGTGGACGACCGAGGAATCCCGCGCCCGGCCTCGCACCACGCCGAGATTCTTCGCCTTCTGCTCAGAATAACACGGGGGACGGGTTCCCCCTTCGGAGGAGGGGGCTACGGGGATTCTTCCCGCCCCACCCGGGTTGGGGCACGGCATGCCGTGCCCCTACGGTTCGATGCGCCGCCATGGCACACATGTCATTGGTGGGCGAACGCGTACACACCCACCCGACGCCCAGATTCTTCGCCTGCGGCTCAGAATGACATATGGGCGCGCTCCCCCTTCGGAGAATGGCGTTGGGGGGATTTCCGGACTGTAGGGGCGCGGTTGCCGCGCCCTGGGGCGAGGGCACCTCGCCCCTACACAACGAGAGGACGATGCCGGTCGTGTGTCCCTGCCTTTGTGCCCTCTGCGCGCTCTGCGGTCTCTGCGCTTCCCGCTACTCGAGCGTTATCTCGCCGCTCTTGCCGCCGGTCTTGCGGGCGAGGCGGATGTTCTCGATGCGTATCCCGCGGTCGACAGCCTTGCACATGTCGTAGATGGTGAGCGCGGCGACGGCTACCGCCGTGAGTGCCTCCATCTCGACGCCGGTCTGGGCGGTGGTCTTGACGGTGGCCGTGATTTCCACCGTGGACAGGTCCTCGTCGAGCTTCAGGTCCACGTCCACGCTGGTGATGGGCAGGGGATGACAGAGGGGGATGAGCCGGGGGGTCTGCTTGGCGGCCATGATGCCTGCAATCTGGGCCACGGCCAGCACGTCGCCCTTGGCCATCTCGCCGCGCTTGATCAGCTCCAGGGTCGCGGGCTTCATGGCCACCGTTCCCCTGGCTACAGCAACGCGTTCGGTCGAGGCCTTCTCTGTCACATCAACCATCCGCACCTTGCCCTCGGAGTCGAAATGCGTCGGCGTTGGAGCGTCTTGGTTCACACAGGCCATCTCGCCCGCCAGGCTGTTGGCCCGCTCGTTTTCGGGATGGCCGACGTGGCCCCTCACCCATTCCCACTGCACGTGTCGCTCCGCGACCAGGTTATCCAGCCTCTCCCAGAGGTCGAGGTTGGCCCTGCGCTTCCAACCATGGGTCATGGTGCGAACCAGGTACTGGCTGTCGCTGTGGACGGTTACCGTTGAGCCGGGAGGGGTCTGGGCGAGGCCGTTGATGGCTGCGAGGATCTCCATCTGGTTGTTGGTGGCGTCCTCCTGCCGGCCCTTCAACTCGCGCCTCTGGGCGCCATCCACGATGACGGCAGCCCACCCGCCGGGCCCCGGGTTCCCCCAGCACGCGCCGTCCGTGTAGATATGGATCACGTCAGCCCCCGATCTGCGCCATGAGCCGCTCGCAGGTGACCCCCGCCGCAAGATGATGCCCTTCCGGCTTGGAGGAAACCGCCTCCCGTATCAGCCGCTTGATGCCTTCGGACGTCGCACCCTGGCGCAGAGGCTCTCTCAGGTCGATCTCCTTGTCGGAAAAAAGGCAGGGGCGCAGCTTGCCGTCCGCTGTGAGGCGCAGCCTGTTGCAGGCCTGGCAGAACTGGTCGCTGACCGGACTGATGAAGCCAATGGTGCCACGTGCCCCCGGAAGGCGGAAGTACCTCGCGGGCCCGCCGCCGCTGGGGAGAGAGGGCTCCAGCCTGCCCAGAGTCCCGATGCTCCGCTTCATCTCGGACACCGGCACCAGCGACCTCTCGTTTGCCCCGTTGTTGGCGAAGGGCATGTACTCGATGAACCGGACGTGCCAGTCGCCGCCGATTGTCAGCCGGGCGAAGTCGAGGATTTCATCGTC
>CAZBET010000179.1:0-4037 GCA_964490995.1 uncultured Dehalococcoidia bacterium | reverse complement strand
ACGGGGTATTTTCGTACCAAGTCTTGCCTCCCCTGCGGCATGGTGAGCCACTCCGCTGCGGCCATCTGCCTGAAATACTCCGTGTAGTAGCAAGCCGCTCAACAGCACCGTTTACACCGATGTAGCGGAGGCTGTATACTGCGTCATATGTTCGGACCCCTCGTCGTCTCCATACGCCCCAAGCAATGGTACAAGAACCTCCTGCTTTTCGTAGGCATAGTATTCTCCGCCAACCTCCTCAACGCCTCCATGTGGGCAACCGTGCTTCTGGGCTTCGTCTATTTCTGCATGCTCTCCGCAGGTGAGTACCTGATCAACGACATCATCGACAGAGAACGGGATAGAAAACATCCCGTCAAGCGCCTGAGACCCATTGCCTCCGGACAATTGAAAGTGACGCATGCGCTCGTGTTCGCCATGCTGCTGATTTTGGGCGCTCTGGCTGGCGCCTACTTCACCGTCAACCTCAGCTTCCTGATCATCTCGGCCTCGTACGTGGTCTTGGTCATCCTGTATTCGCTCGCCCTGAAGCACGCGGTCATTGTGGACGTTCTTGTCGTCTCCGTCGGCTTCGTCATCCGCGCTGTTGCCGGCGCTCTGGCCATATACGTCCTTGTGTCGCCGTGGCTGGTGGTTTGCACCTTCCTGCTCGCCCTCTTCCTGGCATTGGAGAAGCGTTGGTATGAGATGTCGCTGCTCTCGGATCAGGCCGAGAGTCACAGACCTAACCTTGCCGAGTATTCTCCAGGAATGCTTGAGCAGTTGGTCGGGGTAACTACGGCAGCGCTGATAGTCTCCTACCTCCTGTACACCGTCTTCTCTGCCGAGACCGATGCCATGCTGGCGACCGCGCCCTTTGCCATTTACGGGCTGTTCCGGTATCTACTGCTGGTGCACGGCAAAGGCTGGGCTGCTGACCCGGAGGTGGTGTTCAAAGACAAACCGATGCTCATCAACCTCGCCCTATGGGGTTTGATCGTAGTCTCGATAATGCTCTACGAGATCTGGCATTGAGCGGCATATCGTGAGGCGGGAGATTCGAATCGACCTGCACATCCACTCGAAGTACTCGGATGACGGCGTCCTCGACCCTTGCGAGATCGTGAGAATCGCGCAGCAAAGGGGCCTGAACGGCGTTGCGATAACCGACCACAACACCATACGAGGCGGCGAGGAGGCCAGAAGGCATGAGACAGACCGTTTTGCCGTTATCGTGGGCGCTGAGATAATGACTGACAGGGGTGAGATAACGGGGCTCTTTCTCTCCCGTGAGGTCAGGGCACGGCGCTGGCGGGACGTCATTGACGACATCAAGGCACAGGGAGGGATCGTCGTTGTGCCGCACCCTTTTGACCTTCTGCGGCGCTCAACCTTCCGCCTAATCGATGAGCTCGTCGGGCTCGCAGATGCTGTGGAAGGTTTCAATTCAAGGTGCGTCCTCCAGAGATTCAACAGGGAGGCGCTCCGATTCGCCGACCGGCACAATCTGCCGGTTGTCGCGGGGAGCGACGCGCACTTCGCCAGTGAGATAGGCTTGGGTGGCGTAGTCACCCGTTCGAGCGACATCCGGAAAGCGATCGCTGACAACGACCTGGACTTGTTCGGCACGCGCTCACCGCTCCTCAACCACGCTAGAACGAAAGCATGCAAACTGTGGCGAAGGGCCACCGGGAGAAGGACAGCCTGAGATGGTAGGGAGAGAACGCAGACCGATTCAGAGCCCAAAGAGCTACTCTTCGCAATTGCCAGCCGGGGTTGAGCAGGGAGGGAAGTATGTCGAAAGCTAGGGTAGCAGTGTTGAGGACCTCGCCGGCAACCGTGGTTGAGGACTACCATCGCCTGATGCATGCGGCAGACTACCAGAGGTTCCTGCCGCCAGAGAACACGACGATTGTGAAGCTCAATCTCTCGTGGACGCTGTTCTATCCTGCGTGCTCCAGCGCTCCCTGGCAGCTCGAAGGGGTGCTGAGCACACTCAGAGACGACGGGTACAAGGACATCGTGGCGGCGGAGAATCAGACCGTGGTGACGCACCCCTGGAAAGGGGCTTACTACAACAAGTGGCTCCCGATCCTGCACAGATTCGGAGTCAAGTTCGAGCCCCTTACCAACGTCGAATGGGTCCCATACAGGCCGAAGGCCGAGCTGCTGGCGATGCACGATGTGTTCGACGAAATCCTTGTCCCGAAGCTCTTCCTCGGGAGCAACATGATTCACCTCCCGACAGTCAAGACCCACGGTCACACGACAACCACCGGCGCGGTGAAGGATGCCTTCGGAGGGCTGATTCCCAAGTACCGGCACCATGCGCACAGGCGGATACACGAGGTGCTCGTCGACTTGCTGTCGATTCAGAAGGAAATCCACCCTGGCCTATTCGCAGTCATGGACGGGTGTGTCTGTGGCAGCGGGGCGGGACCGAGAACGATGGAGCCTTTCATTGGCAACATCATCCTGGCAAGCGATGACCAGGTCGCCATAGACGCAGTGGCCGCCCGAGTCATGGGATTCGTTCCCCAGGGAATTGACTATATCAGGCTGGCGGATGAGAAGGGGCTGGGCGCCGGACAGCTCGACCGCATTGACCTGGTGGGCATGGAGAGAAGGGACGTCGAGGCGTTGAACTTCGGCTTCGAGGTCAGGAAGAGCCCCGTAATCACCTGGGACCAGATTCTGAGGGAGAAGACTGCCGGGATAGGATGGCTGCACAACCTGCTCTTCCATTCCCCTGTGTTCAGAGCCTTCATCTTCGCCTCAGAGTTCTACCACGACCGCCTGTGGTACCCATCCATCGGCAAGAGAAGGCTAAGGCAGTTCCTGAAGACCGATTGGGGAAAGTTGTTTGCCAGTTACAAACACGGGGAGTTCCCTCGGTACGAAGATGTGAAGGACTGGGACGCGTATTAGGACGCCCCCAGTACTGTTCGCAGAGAGCGCATGAACACGAAATGGGTCAAGAGAATAATCGCCGGCGTACTGCTCCTGTACTGCCTACGTCAGGCCGTCGGCATAGCAACTAACCTCGAGAAGTACCAGTGGGACTTCCGCACGTACTACTACGCCGCCAAGGCCTTCGCCACGGGACTGAACCCGTATGACACCGACGTGCTATCTCAGGTGGCCGGTATGCCCATCGCCCTCAAGTTCGTCTATTCGCCCGTCACGCTGTGGTTCTTCCGTCCCTTCTCGCTGCTGGACTACGATACGGCCTTCCTCCTGTTTCTGACACTCAAGTGCCTGTTGCTGATAGGTATCGTCTACCTCTGGGTCAGAGCGTTCCTCAAGGGGGAAGTGGATGTGCTGTTCTATCCCTTCTGCCTCCTGGCTTTCAACCACACTGTTTTTCGAGACATCACCGCTGGCAACATCTCCACGCTGGAGCAGCTTCTGATCTGGCTCGGATTCTACTTCTACCTCAACAAGAACCACCTCCCGCTGTTCTGCCTGTGCATCCTCGTTGCAGCCACATTCAAGCTCATGCCCATACTCTTCCTCACTTTGCTCTTGTTCTCAGGAGAGAAGAAGAGGTACAGGTACTTCTTCGCGTCGTGTGCCATCTTCGGGGCCTTCCTCCTGGCATCCTACCTCGCCAGCCCCGTTCTGTTCACCGACTTCCTGCGCAACGCGCTGGGCCTGGACGAGCGGGGGATTGTGAACCCTTCAACCCTGGCCCTGATAAGGGATGTGCACCGCTACCTGACGCACGGCGCCGGGACGATGCCACAGGTCGCGCAGTGGCCCATATACGTTGCGGTCATCGCCACGATAGCTGTAGTCAGTTGGCGGGCGATCACCGCGTTGAGGCTGGTCGAGGCGAGAGATAGAGAAAGGGCGCTGGTATTCCTAGCCTGTGTGGTCTACGCCCTGGTACTCCCGCGCTTCAAGGACTACTCGTACATCCTTCTCCTCGTGCCTACCTATTTCATCCTGCTGAGGGTAAGCTACTTGAAAGGCATGGCCGTCCTGGTGGCGTCGCAGTTCGCGGTCACAGCCCTCTGCCTCCTGCCTCTGGGTCTGCCCAAAGAGAACGCGGTCCT
>CAZBET010000178.1:0-4048 GCA_964490995.1 uncultured Dehalococcoidia bacterium | reverse complement strand
CCTACCCTGATGGCACCCCAGTGACCTTCACGATCGGTGGGGTTGCGGCGCAGCAGACGGGAAGTTGGAGAGAGGGTGGCAACATCAGGTTCGACATCACGACAGCGGGCCAATAATCATAAAAGACAGTTTCGCCTGACCCTATTGACAAGCGTGCGATTGTCTGCTAGCCTGCATCGCAGAGTCTGATAGGAAAGGAGAGGGAAGATGCAAGCCTACTGCATGAAGTGCCGGACGAAGGTGGAGATCAGGAATCCCAAATCCATCACTATGAAGAATGGGAAGCCGGCCACCCAGGGTGCCTGCCCCAAATGCGGCACCAAGGTATTCCGCATCGGCAAGTAGTCGGACTTATCGAGCTAGTTAATAGAAACTGCGCCCATCGCGAAGGCGGATAACCTTCGCAGGGCGCAGTTCGCTTTCCTTCCGGCCGACTTTGCGCCGCGACCAAGCTCTCCTGGCCCGTACTGCGATGCATCTTGGAGAGGGCATGCCGCCGCGCGCTTGGGAATTCCCCTCTAGATGAGCCTTCCTATCCAGTGCCCGTCACGGTTGGCGCTGCCCATGGTGTAGGGGTTCCGGGCATCGCCTATCTTGTAGAGCTCTTTCACCTTGCCCTGGAGCTCATTGTAGAGGCTGTCAACCGGGTTCTTGCCCGTTATCACTATCAGGGCGTCCACATCCTTGATCTCTTTCGCTTCCATAGTATGGATATCGACTACCGTGACGGTGCTGTCGGCAATACCGAACAGGAAGGTCTGCGGCATGAGCACCACTCCCTTCTTCAGGATTCTGGGCATCGTGTGGAACCAGGTCATGTCCTTTATCTGGTCCAGGCTGCCCACGAAGGGAGTGGGTGCCACGATCTGCACCTGGTAGCCCGCGTCGGCCAGCATTTCAGCGACCCCGATGGCAACAATATCCTGCCTGCCATCCCAGACGACGGCCTTCTTCCCGCCCTTCACTTTTCCATTGATGACGTCGTCCGGCATGAACACGTTCTTCTGCTGCCAGCCGGACACCTCCATGCCGCTCTGCCCGGAGAAGCCGTTGCGCATCCACCCAGCCCCTGTCGCTATTATCACGACATCCGGCTTGGGCTTCATGTTCAGAATCATCTGCGCCGTCACCTCAGTGCCGGTGACTACCTTCACGCCCGCCTGGGGAAGCTGTATCTTCTGCCACCTGACGAGACCCGCCATCTCCTCCCTGCCCGGCAGCTTCTCCGCCAGCAAGGATTGTCCACCCAGTTCCGCTGCTTTCTCATAGAGGGTGACATCGTGGCCCTTCAGACCGGCAACCCTGGCCGCCTCCAGTCCCGCGGGGCCTCCTCCAACCACGACGACCCTCTTCCTCTGCGGCGCGGGCTTGATGCTGCCGATGCCCCACCCCATGTGCTCCATGCCCACCGTGGCGTTCACAGTGCATCGTATGGGCTGGCCGTCCAGCATGAACTTCACGCAGTTCTGGTTGCAGCCGTGACAGGGACGAATGTCGTCCAGCTTCCCCTCCCTGGCCTTGTTGGGCAGCTCGGGGTCCGCGATTAGGGGCCTGGCCATGGCTATGATATCCGCTTTGCCCTCAGCAAGGATGCTTTCAGCCAGCAAGGGGTCGTTGATCCTGCCCACGGCGACTATGGGTATGTTCTTCACCACCTCTTTGATCTGCTCCACGGCGTAGAGCTGGTAGGCGGGGGGCAGGTAGTGCGGACCGAAGTACACGTGCATGGACTGGGTTTCCCTGCCGATGCCGCAGATCAGGTAATCGACCAGCTTGTTCTTGTCCAGCATCTTGGCGAGCTCCACCGCCTCCTCGGGCACAATTGAGCCCGGCAGAAGGTCGTCAACCGTCAGAGTGTAGCCGATGGACTTGTCTCTTCCGACGACCTTCCGGGTGAGCTCGATCGTCTCCATGAGCAGCCGGGCACGGTTCTCCAGGGAGCCGCCGTACTCATCGGTACGCCTGTTCATGGTCCCCGAGAGGAAATCAGCTAATACTCCGGAGTGGTTGTGGATGTCGATGCCATCGAAGCCGGCCGCCATAATGTTCTCGCAGCAGATGCGGTGGTACTTGAGGTATTCCTTGATGTCCTCCTTGGTCATCGGCTCCCACATCTCGTCGCCAAAGTTGGAGTCGGGAATACACGAGGGACCCTTCTTGTTACCAAGGTCGATGGAGTAGGTCTGGAAGCTGCACCTGGCGCCGTTCTGATGTACTCCTTCGGCGATCCTCTTCAAGCCGGGGATTATCTCTTTCTTCCAGGTCCAGATGTGCCGGTCGTAGTGCCCCCCGTTGGGCTTCATGAAGATCGTGTCGCGAGGCATGGTGTATCCGACGGACATACATACCCAGCCCGCCCCGCCCTTTGCCTTGTCTATCTCGTAATGGATAAACTCCTCGGTGGGCAGACCCGCCTCGTTCATCAGCGGCCCGTGGGGTGATACCATTATCCTGTTCTTGACCGTGAACGGGCCGACCTTGATGGGAGTGAAGAGGTACTTGAATTGCTGTGCGCTCATTGGAAGACCTCCTTCTGATGTTGATTTCTCGGCGCTTGGCGGCAAGCCCAAGGGGGACTGCGGAGAACGACGCCAGAGCGCTGGTGGCACACAATATAGCACCACCATTCAGACCGTGTCAAGCTTCGCGTGCGTGACCATGCTCATCTGGCGCTGTTGTTCTGAGGAGCCCTTCTGTGGACAGGCCCCTCGGAACAACATGATGGCCCCAGACGCGTTCTATACCCGTTTTCTTGACACTTTCTTGACCGCTTTCGCCGCTTTTCCGATGGCTTTTTGGCTCGGTTTTTGCTATAACATCGGGCAACAACCAGCCGAACGCGGGAGCGCAATGCATGAGCGATGTGATTTTCCCTCTCGTAGTTCTGGCCTTCTTCCTGGCTAGCGTGGGACTGGTATTCCTCTGCCAGCGCCTTATGAGGCCGTAAGTGAATACGATCTACGTTGCTTCGGGAGTGACTTCGCTGATTCTGTTGGTCTACCTCGTTCTGGCGCTTCTGAAACCCGAGTGGTTCAAATGACAACCTCCGCCTGGCTTCAACTCGGACTCTACCTCGTCGTCCTGCTGCTGCTCGTCAAACCGCTGGGCGCGCACATGGCGCGCGTCTATCAGGGTGAGCGCACGTTCCTCAGCCCCGTGGTTCGACCTGTCGAGCGCCTCGTCTGTCGCGTTTCGGGCCTACGCCCCGACGATGAGATGGACTGGAAGACGTATGCCATCGCCATGTTGCTCTTCAATCTGGCGGGCCTGCTCCTCCTGTATGCCCTGCAACGTGTCCAATCTGCGCTGCCGCTCAATCCCCAGACTCTGGGAGCGGTTCGGCCGGATACGGCTTTCAACACGGCAGTCAGCTTCGTGAGCAACACGAACTGGCAGAGCTACAGCGGCGAGACGACCATGAGCTATCTGACCCAAATGCTCGGGCTCACGGTGCAGAACTTCGTCTCGGCGGCCACTGGCATGGCCATACTCGTTGCCCTGGTGCGTGGCTTTGTCAGGCACTCCGGCAATACGATAGGCAGTTTCTGGACCGACGTGACTCGAAGCGTACTCTATATCCTCTTGCCACTATCGCTCGTGCTGGCTCTGGCTCTGGTGTCGCAGGGTGTTGTCCAGACACTGCACGGCGCTCAGGAGGTGTCACTCTTACAGTCCACGCATTATGCGAGCGGGCAGACGCTCGCCCTCGGGCCGGCAGCTTCCCAGGTTGCCATCAAGCAGCTTGGGACCAACGGCGGCGGTTTCTTCAACGTCAACTCGTCCCATCCCTTCGAGAACCCTACTCCTCTGTCGAACTTCCTGGAGATGCTGGCAATTCTGCTCATCCCTGCGGCGCTATGCTACACCTTTGGCAAGATGGTGGGTGACACACGCAAGGGCTGGGCGATACTTGCCGCCGTGACCGCAATCTTCGTCGCGATGCTTGCCGTGGCGGTCTGGGCAGAACAGAGCGGCAATCCTGCCATATCCGCACTCGGCGTTGACCAGACGCCCAGCAGTCTTCAGGCTGGCGGCAACATGGAGGGCA
>CAZBET010000177.1:0-4103 GCA_964490995.1 uncultured Dehalococcoidia bacterium | reverse complement strand
GCCTTGCGGTGGGCTTCGAGAAGCTGAAGGACTCCGGCTACAGCGGCCTGCCGGACCAGCAGAGCCTGCCCAGCAACAGGTATCCCGACCGGACTGCGCCGGGCATGTTTGCCCTGATGGCCACCACATACTTCTCCAAGTACAAGCTGAGCCCTGAGGAAGGCAAGCGCATGATAGGCATGGTCTCCGTCAAGAGCCACCACAACGGCACACTGAACCCGAAGGCCCACTTGCGCAGAGAGGTCACCATCGAACAGGTGATGAATGCGCCTATCGTTGCCTGGCCTCTGGGCCTGTTCGACTGCTGCGGCGTCAGCGACGGCTCGGCGGCGGCCATCGTGGTCCCCGCCGACAAGGCCAAGAACTACAGGCCTGACCCCGTCTATGTCAAGGCGCTTCAGATCTCCGTGTGCCCCAGCGAGGGCGAGCTCAGAGCCGATTACGACTTCACCCAGGTGAAGGCAACCGCGCGAGCCGGTGAGATGGCCTACGCTGAGGCAGGGGTCAAGAACCCCCGCAAGGAGATAAGCATGGCCGAGCTTCACGACTGCTTCAGCATAACCGAGGCTGTTACCTGTGAGGACTTGCAGTTCAGCCCGAGAGGGAAGGTCAAGAATGACATCGAGTCGGGGTTCTTCGACCTCACCGGGGGGCTGCCGGTGCAGCCGGACGGCGGACTGAAGTCCTTCGGCCACCCCATAGGAGCCAGCGGCGTGAGGATGCTGTACGAAATGTACCTCCAGCTTCAGGGCAGGGCGGACAAGCGTCAGTTGAAGAACCCGAAGCTGGGCCTGACGCACAATCTCGGCGGGATTCCCGTAAGCAACACCGTCAGCGTGTTAATCATCGGGCTGTAGTCCCAACACCGTACGAAGATACAAAGGGGCAGATCAAGGCTGGAAAGCCTTTCCCACAATTCTCATCCCTATGTGGGAGGGCCTTTCCAGGCCCGATGCGCGCGGGACAGGCCCCGTTGTCATTGCGAGCCATCGCTACTCGAACTTGAACCTTCCCTCGCTCAGCAGCAGCAAGCACGCGTCCACCACCTTCGCATCATAGAGCACGTCCCTGTATTTCAGTATCTCTTCCATGGCCGTATCCACGCCGAGGGCGGCCCGGTAGGGCCGGTGAGAGGACATGGCCTCGACGACGTCGGCAACAGCCAGGATCTTTGCTTCAAGGAGAATCTGGTCCGCGGACAGGCCCGAGGGGTACCCCGTCCCGTCCATCCTCTCGTGATGCTGGTGGACCATCTCGGCAACGGGCCAGGGGAAGTCTATGCGCTTCAGTATGTCGCGACCAACGCGCGGGTGGTCCTTGACGAGCTCGAATTCGGCCTTGGTCAGTCGACAGGGCTTGCTGAGGATTTCGGCGGGGATACTTACCTTGCCGATGTCGTGGATCAAGCCTGCCATGCGGACTCCCTCGACCTGCACCTCAGAAAGGCCCAGTTCCCTGGCTATGGCGGCGGCAAGTAAGGCCACCCGCCGCTGGTGGCCGGACGTGTAGGGGTCTCTCATCTCCACGGCCCAGGCCAGCGAGTCGACCGTTTGGTCCAGCATTGTCCGCAAGCTTTCGAGACTCTGCTCAAGCTCGTGCTCCATCCGCCTCCGCCGGGTGATGTCTCGGGCGATCCCTATGATCTCCACCTTTCCGTTCAGGGCTACAGGGATAGACGTCACCTCAACGCTGACCCGGCTGCCGTCTTTCCTCAAGACTTCGAACTCCTCCGGCACAAGTCGCGAGCCACCGGCATACTCCTGGAGCGAGGCCCAGGCTCCGGACAGATAGTCAGCAGGAAGGACGCCTGCCTCCAGGAGATTCCTGCCGAGCAGTTCCTCACGCCGGTAGCCCAGCAACTCCTCTGCCCGCCTGTTGCCGCCTGTGAAGTTGCCGCTCGGGTCAGTCATGTAAATGGCGTCCGGAGCGTTCTCTATCAGGGCGGCCAGCCTGCCCTCAGATTCCCTCACCACGCCCTGAGCCCGCTTACGCTCAGTGATGTCGCGTGAGACTCCTAGGATGCCGGCGGGGCGTCCCTCGGGGTCACGCAGAAAAGTCATCTTCATCTCTGCCCAGACCGTAGAGCCATCCTTGCACGTATGCTCGACTTCCAGCGTGCGCGACCGCCACGGGTCATGTCCGTCCGAAGCCTCTTTCGCCAATTCCGCCAGGAAAGCCATCCTGGCAACCTCGACAGAGGAGGGCGTGAAGATTTCCTCCAAAGACTGGCCTATCACCTGGTCGGCCGTGAAGCCCCGGAGGTACTTGACTGAAGGGCTCATGTAGGTGAACTGGAGATTCATATCGGTAGTCCAGATCACGTCCCTCGCGTTTTCCACGACCAGGCGGTATCTCCGCTCAGATGCTGCGAGCGCTTCCTCCGCCCGCTTCAGGTCGGTGATGTCCTGCACGCTGGCGATGGCCCCCGCGTGCTTTCCCTCATCGTCCAGAATCGGCGAAGTCGCCAGGCTGGCGTAGAGCCGCCTGCCATCCTTGCGGACGAACTCGAAGTCGTGCCGCTCGCTGACCCCCTGCTGCCGGCGCTCCAGGAGCCTCTGCGCCAGCTCCACGCCGCGCTCGTCCATGAACGCGAAGAGGTGCTTCCCCAGCATCTCCTCCGGCGTGTACCCCAGCATCTCGGCCATACGGTCGTTGACGAAGGTAGTGTTCGCGTCCTTGTCGATGGCCCAGATGCCTTCGTGCAGACTCTCGACGAGCCGCCGGTATCTCTCCTCGCTCTCCCGCAGCTTCTCCTCAGCCCCCCGGCGCTCGGCCACCTGCCTGACCAGGGACAGGAGACGCGGCATGTCGAGCGGCTTGGTCTCGTAGCCCACTATCCTCTTCTGCCCGACCGCCTCTATGGCAGTGTCCAGCGAAGCATGGCCCGTGACAATGATGTACTCCATGAGGGGAGACAGCTCGGCCAGCCTCTCTATCAGAGCCACACCTGAGATATCGGGCAGTCTGACGTCCACGAGGGCCAGGTCAAAGGCCTTCTCAGCGCATGCGCTGAGAGCATCCTGCGCGGCGGACGCCACCGCCGTGCTGTAGCCCTCCTCATCCAGGATATTCTTCAGCGTCGCGGCGAACCCGGGTTCATCATCCACGATCAGTATCCTCAGGTTATCGGACATGGGCCATACCTCCCCCCAGCGATTCCCCCCTTCGGAGAAGGGGGTCAGGGGGATCCCCCGTCCCCCCTGCCGTCTCCGGTCTCCGGTCATACCGGCCGATTGCTTCGTCGTCCTTCCCTTCGGGAAGGGCTCCTCGCAAAGACAGGTGACTCATTCTGTCATAGCGAGACCATCCGCCTCAGGCGGAGGCGCGGCAATCCCCACGTCTACGAAGCACCCCCACCCTGCCGGCCGGTGGGTTCCGCTCCGCTCCACCCACCCTACACCCCTCGATTCCCGCCTCCGCCGGAATGACACGAAGACACACGCGCCGGGACTTGTCTTCCCCCTTCGGAGAAGGGGGTCAGGGGGATCTCCCGTCCCCCGTCTGCCGTCTCCCGTCCCCGGTCTCCGGTCATACCGGGCGATTGCCACGGCGCCTTCGGCGCCTCGCAAAGACAGGATATGACCACCGTGCGGTTGCTTCGCTTCGCTCGCAATGACCTTGGGTCCCAACGCTCTAACTGGCCACGGCCACGCGGACTTTGCGGAATTCGTCCGGCTTGGTGGACCTCAGCGCCGCCTCCTCCACGTGAACCTTGCGTGTGCGAACAAGCTCCTCGAGGGCCTGGTCCATGGTCTGCATCTCGAACTGCCGTCCGGTCTGAAGGTATGTGGGGATCTGTTCGGTCCTGGCCTCCCGGATCAGGTTGCGTATGGCTTCGGTGCCCATCATTATCTCGAAGGCCGCTATCCTGCCCTTGCCCCCAATTCTGGGCAGGAGAGTCTGCGAAAGCACCGCTTCCAGCACCATCGACAACTGGAACCGGATCTGCTGCTGCTGGTGCGGAGGAAAGACGTCGATGATGCGGTCGATGGTCTGGGGCGCGCTGGATGTGTGGACGGTGCTCAGCACCAGGTGGCCCGTCTCGGCGGCGGTTATCGCGGTGGATATGGTCTCCAGGTCGCGCATCTCGCCGACAAGGATCA
>CAZBET010000176.1:0-4109 GCA_964490995.1 uncultured Dehalococcoidia bacterium | reverse complement strand
CCGTTTTACGGTAAGGATACCACAAAAGACACTAAGTGAACAGTGTTGGGGCTAGAGCCTCCTCTGCACAAGGTAAGAGGCCAGAAACTTCATATCCACGTTGGGCGTCCGGTACAGGTTGTGAATCATTGATTCGCGGAACATGAACTCCAGCGGCCAGCCCTCCTCCCTCTCTATGGAACGAGCGCCCAGGAGTTCGATTGCCTTCATGCATCCTTCGAGCATCGCTGGAACGATGAAGCGGAAAGCGAGAACGGACCACTTGCCGTGCCTAGCATCAGGATCGCCGTCGTCCCACAGAATGCAGGCCTTCTGAGACATGGCGCGACCAGCCTCGGCGTTGATCCACATCTCAGCCAGAGGGAAATGGACTGCCTGATTCTCAATGAGAGGACGGTCCCAGCGTATGCTGGTTGACGTGTACTCCACTGCCATTCTTATGGCCGCCTCGAGACTGCCAACAGCCTGAAAAGCCTGGTTGGCCATGTGCTTGTTCATTCCATCGACGATTGCGTACAGGCCTTTCCCCTCGGGAGCCGCAAGGTACTTTCTATGTACTCTCAAGTCCTTCATCACTATTTCGTAGCGGGCACAAGCCCATCTTTGTCCCATTAGATCACCTTCTCGGCCCCGGATAATCCCTGGTGCATCATCGTTTACTATGAACAGCGAGAGTCCACTTGTGCGCTTGGTAGGGTCCGTTTTCATCAACACCAGGTGCCAATTGAGGCCTACAGCCCCGGGGCTGCATGACGACATGAACCACTTGGGCCCGTTGAGGTAGTAGTAGTCACCCTCCAGGCGCGCGGTGCCGCGCATGGAGCCCATATCAATGCCCGACTCGGGATCAGTAGCGAAAATGGTGAAATACCCGCCATCCAGGAATCTCTTCAAGTACTCCCTCTTGACACCGTCATCCGGCGTATGCTGGATCAGGATCTGCGCCGCAGGCTCACCATAGGCAAACAGGTTGTCGATCGCGGGGCTGAAGGACATTTTGACAATCTCAGCCGAGAACAGGCCGCATTGAAGGAGGCTCCATCCGGGCCCGCCGTACTCCTTGGGTATGGTTCTGCCGAAGAAGCCGCCATCTATTATCGACTTGTACAGACCGTAGTAAGCCTCCGACATCTCTGTCATCGCCAGAACGCCCCCCAGCCGGTCGAACGCGCGCCGGTTGGGCAGCCACCATTCCTCGATTATGTCTCTGGTCCTGTCAAGAGCATCGTACGTCTCGGGTGTCCACTCTGTGGGATGCTGATGCGGGTCATACAGGGAAAGCGCCATATTCTACCTCCTCACTTAGCGGTTCCTTTGTACTAGCCCGAAATGCTCTCTTTCAAACGTCGTTGCGTATAGTTTACAGGCTATCGAATGCGCTGTAAAATGGCTGCTGGATCAGACTGCGATCCGAATGGTCATGCCGTGACACTACCGGTCATTCTTACTCTCCTTAGCCGCCCTCACTTGAGGGAGCCACCTGTATCTCATCGTGGCAGACCAGGGAAACGCTGACTTTGCCCCGGCAAGTCCAGGCAATTCATGACATCCAAAGAGGTGCTCCTGTGACTGAAGCGGAGAGGTACTTGAAGAGCACGGAGTTCGTTGACTGGGATACGGAGTCTGTGAAACAGAAAGCCGAAGCTTTGACCAAAGGGTGCCAAACAGACAAAGAGAAGGCTGTAGCCCTCTACTATTTTGTAAGAGATGAAATCAAACACAACCCCTATGCTCCGCTCTATGACCCGCAACGCTACAGGGCAAGCGCAATCCTTGAAGAGGGCAATGGATTCTGTCAGCAGAAAGCAATCCTCCTGGTCGCTCTGGCCCGAGCCACTGGGATTCCCGCGCGTCTCGGATTCGTGGACGTCCTCGACCACAGGCTGTCGCCCAGTTTCCGGAAGATGATAGGAGGAGTGAACCGTTTCCCTTTCCACGGATATGCCGAGTTGTTCATTGATGGCCGGTGGATTCACGCCAGTCCAGCCTACGATTTGGATGTCTGCCGCAAGAAACGGTTTGTCCCGGTCGAGTTTGACGGTGTCAATGATGCCAAGGACTCGCTCTTCGATCTGGATGGGAATCCGCATATGGAACATCTCAAAGACCATGGCTCCTACGAAGACTTTCCCTGGGACGAGGTTCTGAACTACTACAGAGCGTGGGTGGAACAGTTGGGCCTGGAATGGGACCAGTTTAATGAAGCCTCGGAACGGATTCGCCAGGGCAAATCGGAGGGCAAGGGGTAGCTTCGCCATGTCCGGAGAGTCCCTGCGGGAACACTGGGGCTGGGCCACCTCACGCCTAGTCCCGAGGGCCGACGGGCGCTCATTCGGACCCAGTCGGAACCGAAGCGAACCCCCCGTGCCCAACGAAATGGGATGCCCAGGTGCCCGCGAAGAGAACGGAGGAGGTGCGCCAGACCATGTCAGACAGGCCAGAAGTGACCTTTGGGAAGATAACCGGGGAAAGCCTGGCGAAAATGAGGGCCACATTCGGCAGGGCTCATTACCCTCAGGTGCAGAACTCAGTGGCTTCGCAGGACGCCATAAGGCAGTTCGCCTGGGGGATAGGAGACGACAACCCGCTCTGGCATGATCTGGAGTACGCCAGGAGACACAGATACGGACATATCGTTGCGCCTCCCTTCTTCCTCTATGCCGTGGCCGCCCCCCAGGGAATGGAGGGATTGCCTGGGGTACATGCCTTCCATTGTGGCTGCGACTGGGAGTGGTTCCAGATCATACATCTAGACGATCGACTTACGTGTGTGGACATACCCACCGACCTTGTAGAGAAGCAGGGCAAGATGGGTGGACGGCAGTTCCTGCAACTGGGGAAAACAGTCTACAGAAACCAACGAGGCGACATTGTGGCGGTCAATAAGAGGGCGACCATGAGGATTGAGAGGCAGGCAGCCAAGGAGAGAGGTAAGTACGACAGCATCACCAAATACAAGTACAGCAAAGAGGAACTGCGAAGAATCGATGAGATGTATCAACAGGAGGAGGTCCGGGGCGCAAACCCCAGGTACTGGGAAGATGTCACACTGGGCGATGAGCTGACACCTGTTGTCAAAGGGCCGCTCGCTCTCACAGATATGGTGGAGTTCATGGTGGGGATAGGTGGTGGTCAAGGTGCCCACCGCATACGCTGGAAATACATGAAGAAACATCCAATGTGGGGCGTGCGGGATCCTGCGACGGGTACGCTTGAACCCATGGCCGACGTCCACTACGAATCTGCAACATCCGACACGATAGGGGTACCCATAGCCTACGATCTGGGCATTCAGAGATTCTCGTGGGCAGGGCACTTGGTAACCAACTGGATGGGGGACGACGGTTTCTTGAAGAAGCTGGATGCCCGCTGCATACTTTTCAATGTGTTCGGGGACACACAGTTTCTCAAGGGCACGGTCTCCAGGAAGTATCAGGAGGGCGGTGAATATCTGGTCGACGTCGAGATAAGGACGGAGAATCAACGTGGAGAGAACACCATGCCCGGGCACGCGACAGTCGCTCTCCCCTCGAAGTCCACGTGGAACCAGGCCGGCCCTGAATAGCTTTGTCGTTTGAAGAATACCCGGGGAAGGAGGCCGGAATGGCGAAGGCTCTGGAGGGCATCAGGGTGTTGGATTTCAGCCGGAACTACGGTGGCCCACTGTGTACCAGGTTTCTGGCAGAGCTAGGCGCAGACGTCATTAAGCTGGAGATACCGCAGGGGGGCGACGGGCTTAGAAATCTTTCCCCCCAGACAGATGGCCTGGAGAGCTACCCCTTTGTGATCATAAACCGCGGTAAGCGCAGCATCACCTTGAACCTTAATTCGGACACGGGGCGGAGTATATGCAGGCAACTGGTCAGTAAGTGCGACATCCTGGTCGAGAACTTCACCCCCGGGATAATGGAGGGTTTCGGCCTGGGCTACGAGCAACTCAAGCCACAGAATCCTCGTCTCATCTACACTTCGATATCGGGGTTCGGGCACACCGGGCCGTACCGCTCACGCGTAGCCTACGACACCATCATTCAGGCTATGGGCGGCATGATCAGCGTCAACGGCCTCCCGGATAGTCCTCCCACCAAGGTCGGCGTGGGCATAGCTGA
>CAZBET010000175.1:0-4114 GCA_964490995.1 uncultured Dehalococcoidia bacterium | reverse complement strand
GTGGGCGTGTTCAGTGGAGCGAATGCTGTGCCGCATGCGGTGGCCAGCAGCAGCAAGAGGAGCAGCGTTACAACTGCGATTCTGATCTTGGTCATGCGGTAGGGCCACGCGTCCCTGTCTGCTCGGTCCTGCCCAGCATCAACCTGCGTAACGCGCCAATGCCGTCGAAAGTCCGCGGCAGCAGCATACCGGAGCGTGCGTCTGAGGCCGACCCAGGCCGTTCGCCTGCTGCAACTCCAGCCAAGTCTCCCCCGGCGGAGGCCGGTCTCATTCTGGGAAGGACGGATATGATCTTAGCACAGAAGAGGGTGATAACCGCGGAGACATAGATCCAGGTCAACAAAGCCACGATTACCCCTACGGAACCGTAGACGATGTTGTATGTGCCGAAGTTCCCCGCGAACCAGACAAAAGCATCCTTGACGATCTCAAACAGTACCGCTGCTGCCAGAGCCCCTATCGCTGCATGCCGCCAGCGGACTCTGGTGTTCGGGACGAACTCATACAGGAACAGAAAGCCCAGGAAAGCGACAAAGATACCTGTGGCGATTGCGGCGGACTGCGACAGCAGGTCGCCCTGCATGAACCGTTCTCCGAAGATGGGAAGGCTCGCCTCCCTGACAACTTTGAAAGCGGTTGTGAGGACGAGGGACAAAACGATGAGGCCACCGACCCCGAGCATCATCGCAATCTCCATGAGTCTCTCTGTCAGAAAGGGACGGGGCTGCTTCGTCCCCCACGCGGCGTTCAGCGACTTCCTGAGCGCGTTGAACACGCCCATTCCCGCCCAGACCAACCCAATCGTAGCTATTGCCCCTGCCGCTCCCCTGGCATCCGCAACATCCGAGATGATGCCACGCACAAAAGTCGCTGACACGGGGATGAAACCGGTGACGCCCTGTATTACCCTGGCCTCCACGTTTGGGCTCTTCAGCAGGAAGCCCAGTATTGAGATGACTGCCAAGACCAGAGGGAAGAGCGAAAGCAGAGCATAGTAGGAAATTGCCGCTGCCAGATGGGGGCAATTGTCAGCGAGAAATTCATTGACCGCCCCTCTAATCACATCTATGATCGAAAGCAATCGCCGAGCTGTCATTAGCTACTCTTCCCGCGCCCTGTCAGTGGCCCCAATGCTGGCCCTACCGAGCACCTCCCTCTCTTGACTCGCCTTCCTCTCCGGGTCGCTCCTCTCCGTTTTCTTCGAACGCCTCCGGCTGGCTGGCCTGTCCATCCCGACTGACTATCCCTTCCTGCTCCAGCGCATCCATGATCCTCGCTGCCCGCGGATAACCCACGTGGAGGCGGCGCTGAAGGAGGGAAGTCGACATGTGGGCACCGTCCTTTGCCAGTCGCCTTGCCGTTGCCATCAGAGGGTCCTCACCTCTGGTGTCGTCAACCTGTATCGAGGCGAAGGCCTTGACCACCGGGTCCTCAGCCTGCGGCGGGTACAGGTCCTGTCGCTGCACCCAGAATTTCGCCACCCGGTCTATCTCCTGGTCGGTGGCGAAGCAGCCCCGCAGTCTCTTTGGCTTGGCAGCGTCGGGTGGCATGTACAGCATATCACCACGTCCCAGCAGCTTCTCCGCGCCCCCCGTATCCAGGATGGTGCGGGAGTCCACAATTGATGTTACAGCAAAAGCTATCCTGGTAGGGAAGTTCGCTTTGATGAGCCCCGTGACCACATCCACCGACGGGCGTTGAGTGGCGACGACAAGATGGATGCCGGTGGCCCGCGACAACTGCGCCAGGCGGCAAATCGAGGGCTCGACCACTTCTGCCGCAGTCATCATAAGGTGAGCCAGCTCGTCGATAACCACCACCAGATAGGGCATGGGCTCGGTTATGAGCATGCTGTGGTTGTACCCTTCGATGTTGCGCACTCCTACGGCTGCGAACTTGGTGAAGCGGTTGTCCATCTCTCTGTTGACGCGCCGCAGGACGTCTATCGCCTTGTCCATTTCGACGACCACCGGCGACATAAGATGTGGAATGCCGGCAAAGGATGTCAACTCGACGCGCTTGGGATCGATCAGCAGCAGGCGCAAATCCCGCGGCTGGTTCTGCATCAGCAGGCAGGTGATGATGGAACTGATGCACACGGTCTTGCCGCTGCCAGTCTCGCCGGCGATGAGCAGGTGAGGCATCTTGCCGAGGTCAGCGGCTACCGCCTCGCCGGCAGACCCCTTTCCCAGGGCGAGAGCCAGGTTCGACTTGGCCCTAACCTTCTGGAAAGCCGGGCTTTCAATTACACCTCTAAGGCGCACTACCGAAGTGGTCGTGTTGGGCACCTCTATCCCCACGAGGGACTTGCCCGGCACAGGGGCTTCGATCCTAATGCTCGGTGAAGCCAGGGCCAGGGCAAGGTTGTTAGCCAGTGCCGTGATACGTTCGACCTTGACCCGGGTCTTCGATACTTCCTCCTGTTTCTCCATGGGGTTGCCGTCCTTGTCGACCTTTGCCTTACCGTTCTGATCCCGCTCCACGACCCGCTTGTACTTGCGCTCCCAACCCGGCTCAATGCCGAACTGGGTAACGGAAGGCCCCGGGTTTATCTGCATCACTTTGGCTTCAACCCCGTAACTGGCCAAAGCCTCCTCGATGCGCCTTGCTCTCTCGTCGTTGTCGGCTTCCGAGAAGGTGGTCTCGCCCGTCTTGTCGAGGAGGTCGATAGGGGGCAGTTTCCCCTTGTCGGCTGCGGACAGCTTGAGTGGAGGCTCTTTCCGGGCACGACCCGTCTCTTTGCCCTCTTTTGCGCCGGGGCCTGGTTTACCTGCGCGGCCTCGGCTGGCTGCCCCCTCCGCCGCTTGTTCTGCCTCCTCCATTTCGGAAACGAATGCCTCTTCGCCGGCGAACTCGCCTCCGCGTCGGCGGCGCACCCAGTGGCCGAGCGCGGTGATAGGCCGGGCCAGCAGTTGTTGCGGCGGATACCTCTGGTACAACCGGGCCACGCCGTCTCCCACTTTGGGAAGAACGACAGAGGCGCCGGCGTAGATGCCCTGTGCCGACGCCTTCGCTCCCCGCCCCACAAGCTGGAGTAGCCTGAAGCTTGCGCTGGGGGCGACCAGGACTACTCCGGCCAGCATGAGCAGGGCGGTGCGCAGAGCCGGCGGCGCTCCCACCCCCTGGTTGCCGATGAGATACATCACCGCTTCGCCCCCGAGGCTCACCGCGCTGAAGTCCACGGTGTGTTCCTTCTCGCCGATTGCGAATCCGGGAAGAGGGATTGTGGCCAGGATGCCCCAGGCTGCGAACGTCAGCGCAAGGGCGCCCAGCCAGACGTTCCATCGCGTTCTCAGGATATCCCACTTTCGTTTCCACAAGATGAAGACGATGATACCTGCCCAGATGAACCACAGGATGACCCCAAAGCCCAATGTGCCCAGAATGGCGGCGTTCAAGTCATTGCGAAAGAGGAATATGGCACCGGCGCCCAGCGCCAGGGCGATGATGCCAAGGATCACCCACTTCGAGGGCCAGAGACGATGCCAGATGGCAACCAGGCCGCCGGCGGCGTTCCCCGAGTTACGTTTTGCCATCGTCGTGCTTCGTTCCCTAGAACATGGATAGCTGTTTCGGCTTGCCCTCTTCCTCTGCCACGTCTTCTGTGCGAGCCAGAATCGAGGGTATCCTCAGCATGTCAGCCTCTATCGTCTGGCGCAGGCTCTGCTGGTGCAGCGCAGCAGCCGGGTGATACATGGGATAGTAGATCACATTGTCCCGCCGCCGCTCCTTGCCATGGATCTTGCTGATGGTCTCACCCGGGAAGAACTTGGCCAGTGAATAGCGACCGAGGATGACGATCATCCTTGGGGAGATCAACTCAAGCTGCTTGTCCAACCACTTCTGGCAGTTCTTGATTTCGGTCGGGAGGGGGTCGCGGTTGCCCGGTGGCCGGCACTTAATCACGTTGCAGATATACACGTCGCCGCGCTTAAGTCCGATGGAGGCAAGCAGCACCTCGAGGAATTGCCCCGCCTGTCCCACGAACGGCCGCCCCTGCTGATCTTCGTGGAAGCCTGGTGCCTCACCGATGAACACTATCTGCGCCTTCTCCGGTCCCTCACCCGGGACGGCCTTGCCGCGGCCTCTGGCCAGTTCCTCGCAGTCCTGGCAG
>CAZBET010000174.1:0-4127 GCA_964490995.1 uncultured Dehalococcoidia bacterium | reverse complement strand
GTAAGCCTTCTCCGCTTCCAAGTACTGCGGCGGTAGGTTTGCCGGCATCGTCAACCTTCAGCGTGCGAGGTTGTTCAATGATGTCATTCTGAAAAGTCCAAACAGGTTTGGACGACGAAGAATCTCGGAGGTTCTTCGTTTCGCTCAGAATGACATCATGACGCTTCAAACGCTCTTCGCGTCTGGAAGCCGCCTTCCTGACCCTCCAGCACGCATTCCAGCGGTCTCACCAGTGTTCGACTAGGCAAAACTAGGGAGCGGCCAGTATCTCCTGCTTGTACTCGTCGAGGAGCTTGCCGTATTGCGATTCCAGTTGCGAGACAACGCGTCGCCATTCCTGCTGGAACTGCGGCTGGGCTTCGACGCTGATCCTCATCGAAGCGGCCTGTGCCCCGAGTTCCTTCTTCATCGCTTGCCGCATCTTCTGCTCAACGTCCATCTTCACCGCTTCGTAGGCCTGCTTCCTTTGCTGCTCACCCTCATGCAGATAGTGATTGAAGACCCGCCTCACTTTGCTGTACGTGTTCTCCACGCCCACCTTATCGCGTTTCAGTTCCTTGATGGCCTCCATGGCCTTCCTGTTCACCTTCTTGGCCACCTCATTTCTGGGAAGGTCCAGGTTCCTGACGAGTATCCCCACAGCCCCCTCAACTACGTACTTGCGCGCCCTGTCGTCGTAGTTCCGGACTTCAGCGGCGACGTCGCACTCATCTCTCAGGTATCTGGCAGCCAGCGCCTCACCCCGGGGAACGTATTCCCATCTCGCGAGGTCTTCTTCAGATGCCTTGCCGAGCTTCTCGGCCCTCTCCATCGCCCTCTCAAACGCGCTCTTCATTTCACCCATTGCGACCTCCGTGCAGTCTGTCCGCATCGTGCGGACCCGTTCAGTTCCGTCTCAAGAAGACTATTCTATCACCCAGTCTACGCATAGACAACGCACGCGGGATGCTGGTCCCGGCATTTGTGGACAAAACCCTTGGGATAGTGTAATATCTGCGTGTCGGAGGTTGGGAAGTTGGCTCACACGAAATCAGCGAAGAAGTCAATTCGCATCATAAGGCGCAGACGAGCGCACAACAGATCGCTCTATGGTGCCGTTAAGACCCACATCACAAGGGCTGAGAAGCTCATCACGGAGAGGGCCCTAGAGGCGGCAAAAGGGGCGGTGGAGCAGGCAAGCGTCGCGCTGGACAAGGCAGCGCAGAAGAAGATCATCCACCCGAACAACGCGGCCCGTCACAAGTCACGCCTCATGAAGAAGTTCAATTCCGCCTTCACTGCTAAGGAGAACGAGCCGGCCAGCTAACCAGACGCCGTTCGGACGCTCAGCCAATAGAGAACCGAAGCTGCTCGGGTGAGCGGCTTCTTCTTTTCTTGAGAGGCTATTGACAGCCCATGCCAAGCGTGATAAGCTGGGTGTCAGTAGAACAAGAGTTCGAAACATCAAGGGGTGGGAGATGAAGGCGCTTTCTCCAAGACAGAAGCGCATGCTGAACTTCATGCGCCGTTTCCGGGAGGAGAAGGACTACCCTCCGACCATCAGGGACATCGTGAGAGGCTGTGGCATTAGTTCGACGTCCGTGGTGGACTACAATCTGAAGATCCTGGAGAGGGAAGGCCATATCCGGCGGGACCGCGAGGTATCGAGGGGCATCGAGTTGCTCCACAAGGAGCGGAGAACCATGGTGACAGTGCCCGTCATCGGCTACATCGCCGCCGGGGAGCCGATTCCCGTGCCGACATCAGACACCTGGGATATCGAGCCCCTGGATACCATCGAGGTGAGCAGCGGGCTCATTCAGGGGAGAGAAGGGGTTTATGCGCTTAAAGTCAAGGGCAAGTCGATGGTTGATGCCCTTGTCAACGACGGAGACATCGTGTTGATGCAGTCGGCGAGCACCGCTGAGAATGGCGAAATGGTTGCTGCCTGGCTCAAGGACAATGGCGAAACGACACTCAAGAAGCTCTATCGTGAGCGCGGCCGGATTCGCCTGCAACCGGCAAACTCCCAGATGAAGCCCATCTACACCGCCCCCGACGATGTTGAGGTACAGGGGAAGGTAATCGGGGTTATCAGGCAGGTGTAGCTAAGGGCAGCCATACACGGTTGAATCGATGACTGAAGCTAGAATCCCCAGCCCGATCAGGAAATGGACGGCCGTCAAACTGGAGTACCTGGACAACTACCTGCAGGGGTACGTCCGAGCGACGCAGACGGCCAAGGAGACACACTACATCGATCCGTTCGCCGGTTCCGGAGACTGCTTCATCATCGAAAGCAGCCATCTGGTTCAGGGGTCGCCGTGGAGAGCCCTCAATACCATTCCGCCTTTCAGTCAGTATCACTTCGTCGAGAAGAAGACCACGTTGGCAGCCCATCTCCGCAACAGGATAGCCGAGAGCGGATTCAGTAATGCGTCTGTCTACTCGGGCGACTGCAACCAGGTGATACCCATGCACGTACTGCCGACGGTGCCGCGGCATGTACCCTGCTTCGCCTTCCTGGACCCGTACGGGCTGCAGTTACGGTGGGAAACAATAGTGGCGCTCGCTTCGCATCGGCGGACACTCAGAATGGAACTGCTGATTCTGTACCCCTACGACATGGCTGTCGCCCGGCTATTCTCGCTGGCGGGGGCAAAACCTACTATCTCCCGCCGGCTTACGAGTTTCTACGGAGACGAATCATGGATGGCAGAGCTCGAGCAGAGCGTGAGGGCACATGAGCGTACAGGAGAGAAGAGAGCGCGCTTCGTCCAGCTATACAGCGACAAGCTGAGGCAGCTCGGCTACAAGTTCGTGGAAACGTTCGGGCCCCTCTACTCCAAGCGACGGCCCCTCTATCACGTGATCTTCGCCTCCGATCACAGCGTTGGCGCAAAGATCATGCATGATGTATGGGCCAAGACGCGATTTGCTCCTGGTGAACTCTGGTACAGCCCCGTCAAGCGCCCAAGTCCACCGGGGCTCGGAATATCGCAGAGCATCGGCGGTCGCTATGGCAACCCCCAGAATCGCTAGCAGGAACTACGAACTCGTCGACGGCTCAAGGGAGACGCTGGTGCAGCGGGTCGGCGACGGCTCCATCATAACGAGGTTTGAGAAGACCCCTCTGCCGGCCAAGCCCACCGACGTCGTCTGTCCCCACTTCCTCGAACTTAAGTGGGCCACCGGCTGTCCGTTCTCCTGCGCCTGGTGCTATCTCAACGGAACGCTTCGGTTTGCCCCCCAGAAGTCCAGGCCGTATGTCAAGCCTTATGAGAAGATCGAGCAGCACGTGCGGGCTTTTCTCAATAATGTCGATGGAAGCGGCGAGCTACTGAATACGGGAGAACTGGCCGACTCCCTCATGCACGAGAGGAACGGCCACCCGTTCTCGAAGTTCATAGTCTCGCTCTTCAGCGAACAGGAGAGGCACAGAGTTCTTTTCCTGACGAAGTCAAGCCACATCCAGCATCTCCTGGACACTGATGGCCAGAACACAGCGGTCGTCAGCTTCAGCCTGAACGCCGAGCAGGTAGCTGAACGCTTTGAGAGAGGGGCCCCGCCTGTGGCGGAGCGCATAGAGGCAGCGGCTCAACTGAGCAGCGCTGGCTACGAGGTGCGAATCCGCATCGACCCGATGGTGCCCGTGCCGGACTGGCGCGACCAGTACCTGCGCCTGGTTGACGACGTATTTTCCAGGTTCACACCGGCGAGGGTGACGCTGGGTTCACTGAGAGGGCTCCAGAGCACCATTAACATGGCAACGGACAAGTCTTGGGTGAGCTATCTTTCTGAGCGATCCAACTGGGGCAAGAGAGTCGATTCCGAGACGAGGCACCTCATGTACTCCGGGCTCATCGAATACCTCAGCGAAGCCTTCGGCTACCAAGATATCGCGCTGTGCAAAGAGACTCTGGGCATCTGGAGCGCGCTTGGCATGGACTACAAGACAATCAGGTGCAACTGCATGATTTAGCGGCCTGCGCCCTCCGGGTTGACTAACCCGAATCGCCCTCATAGACTTAGGCTGCAGCTCGGACCAGGAGGAGTGTCATCATGGAATGGGGTATGGCGAACCGCATGGCGCAGCTTATCCAACAGGACGGGCGCTGCCTGTTCTTGCCGGTTGACCACGGATACTT
>CAZBET010000173.1:0-4131 GCA_964490995.1 uncultured Dehalococcoidia bacterium | reverse complement strand
CAACAACAACGCCGCCGCGACCATGCTGATCCTCAACACGCTTGCCAGGGGCAATGGCTACTGTGTTCAGAAGGCGGTGTTATTGGTCGCCCTGGCTCGTGCCGTCGGCATCCCCGCTCGCCTATGTTGTGCCAAGATCCGGAATCACCTGGTGCCGCCCAAGGTGCTGGAGAGACTTAAGTCTGACATATTCCCGTGGCATGGCTACGCGGAGTTCTATCTTGAGGGGAAATGGGTGAAAGCTACCCCCGCCTTTGACATCAGGATGTGCCGGGAAAACAGGCTGATACCGGTTGAATTCGATGGCCGCAATGACGCCAAGTTCCCCACTCACAACCTGGACGGCAGGCAACACATAGAGTACCTTCTTGATCGCGGACCTTTCGATGACGTGCCGCTTGACGGAATACGCCGGGCGCTAATCGAGCGGAACATGCTTGACCGCAGGGACATTCCACAGATCTGACGGGGTGGCAAACAGGCGTCGGCTCCGCTTGGGCTCGACAATCCCGGTGCACGCGGGAGTCAACAAACCGTCTGCAAACCTCGAATTCACGTACCTTCGGAATTGCGAGGTCCCGGCGGTTTCCTCGCATAGAACTTTGCCCCCAGGTATGTCTTCTCGGCAAGAAGGCCATCACGCATCAGTCGTTCGACGAGTTCCCAACGCAGGCCTTCCTCTCTCAGAAAATGGGCCACAGCTTCAGCTCTCATGGGGTGAACCGAGGTGATGCCCAGCAGGTCCGCTGCAACATTGCCAGTAGAGGTAAAATTGGTTCCCTCATGGCCGACCAGACACTCCACATTGCCGAGCCGACGGCTGAAGCAGTCGTATGCGTCGGTAATTGCCTTCGCGCTGGAACCCCTTATGTGCTTGACAGCAGGTGGTCGTATGGGGATAGCCAGATAAGCTTTGGCCGGCTTCAACTTCGCTAGGAAATCTGCCGTTCCTCCGATATCCTCTGTGCTATCGTTCACCTTATGAATGAGCATAGTCTCCGTAGTTATCTCACCTTTATGATCGTTGGCGAACTCGAGCATTCCCATGAGGATTGACTTGAGTCTTAACGAACTATGCGGCCTGTTGACTTCACGCCACGTCTTCTCACATACGCTGTCTACTTTCAAAGATACCCAGTCCGCTTGCTGAAGGTCTTTTCTCACATCATCACGCCATAGGAGTGAAGCATTCGTGATCACCGCAATCCTGATGCCGAGCACTTTCAGCAAGCTGATCTCTCTCCCCAGGTCAGCATCCAGGGTGGGCTCGCCATTCGGCACGAAGGCTATGTAGTCTATGTGCTCGCCCTTCCGTTCCACCTGCTTGATCCTATCTCTTACGGTCTGTGCTAATTGTTGCACGTCATTGAATGTCTGCCTTTCCACCTGCATTCTGGTGGTCTTGCCCAACTGGCAATAGGTGCAAGAGTAGGAACAGGTCTTTGGCAAGACATTGTTTATCCCCAGACTCCGCCCCAAACGTCTCGATGGAACGGGACCGTAGACAACTGGATTCACTGGATCTTTTCCTCAATAGTTCCACGATGAGAAACGGCGACATCGGCGCCCATAACGACGCGGACAACCCTTTGATTGTCGCCCACCCGCAGCATCAACATAGATGCCGAGTGTGGCAAGCTCCCTTAGAAGCGCCTCAAAGACCTCGCTCCGGGTGACATCACTCTGAAGTGCTTCCCCCGTTTCATAGTGCCAGACTCGTTGCGCCGCATTGCCTGTAAGATAGTCATACTCTCTCCGTCTGGACTCATCAATAAGCACCTCGTAAGCTTCGTTTATCTCCTTGAACTGTTCCTCAGCTTGCTTCTGATTCCCTGGGTTCCGATCGGGATGATAACGCAAAGCCAGTCTGCGGAAGGCCCTCTTTATCTCCTCACGGCTGGCCCGCCCGTCAAGGCCAAGCACCCCGTAGTAGTCCTTGAAGCTCATGCCCATTTACCCCCTCAGCCCGATGCCGCGACCTTGGCGGCTACCACCACGGTGAAGCCGGCATCAACAAAGGATCCGTTCTGCGGAACCTCCAAATCTACAACTTCTCCCGGCCTCTGAAACAAGGTTGACACAATGTTCTCAATGGCGAATCCGGTTGTCCTCAGGAGTCCCGACAGCTCCTCGAGGCTGAAGAAAGTGGCGTGTCTGTAGAAGCGGTGCCCCTCCTGCTTTTTCGACAGGTAGAATTGTCCCCAGGGGCTGTGTCGCAATACGAGACCGAGCGCCACCTTGCCGCCTGCCTTGAGAATACGATTGATTTCGCGGAGCACCGCTTCTGGAGAGTCCACAAAACAGAGGGTGACAATCAGGAAGGCAGTGCCGAAGCTCTCGTCTCTGAAACATACATTTTCACCACGAGCCAGTAGGACTGACATACCACGCTTCTTGGCCAGCTTCAGCATATTCGCCGATGAGTCAACACCCGTCTCTATTCTGAGGGCCTGAGCAAAGCGGCCGGTGCCTACACCTACTTCGAGCCAGGGCTTGGGCAGCGAAGGTAGGATGTTCTCGAAAGCATCGACCTCTATGGCGAAGACGAGCTTCCCTTGCTCATCAAACCATGCATCGTAAGTCGAGGCCAGGCAATCGAAGGCCACGCTTGCCCGATCCAACGGCTAAGCCTCCTGGCAAGCCAGATTACGCGCCTTCTGCTACGAGTGTTGTCTTCCCAGACGGGCTTTCATCAAGATGTCACGCATACTTGGCGTCCTGCTTTTCGTCGGGTATTTCCCATACCATACTCATCTTCTTTGCTCTGAGCGTCAAGCCTACCTCTGCGGTTCCCTGACAAGAGCAATCGCGCCCATTATCCCAGTTCAGCTTCCTGGATAATCTGGGGAACTAGCTCATCCCAGCCAAGAGGCATAAGATGAATACCCTGACACATTGGTTTCACCTGGCGAATGATACGCGCCGCAATTTCAACAGACTTCTTCTTGCGGTCCTCCTTCCTGGTTTGCTCCATTTCCATGATAATGCTATCGGGCACATTTATGCCGGCTACGTTAGCGTTCATGAACCGGGCCATTGCCGCGCTCTTGAGCACGACAATGCCAGCCATGATCGGTATGCGAAATCTCTGTGCCTGATTCACGAATTCACCAAATCTCTCCGGCTCGTAGACTGCCTGGGTCTGAAAGAATCTGGCCCCAGCCTCGACCTTCTTCTCCATCTTTATAATCTGTGGCTCCAGAGGGTCTGCGGCCGGCGTAACTACCGCACCCAGGAAGAAGTCGGGTCTGCCCTCCAGTTCGTGACCAGACATATCCATTCCGCTGTTGAGGGTACTCGCCACCCTGAGCAGGTGCACAGAATCAAGGTCATAGACTGGTTTTGCCTCTGGGTGGTCACCCAGAATGGGGTGGTCCCCTGTAAGGCAGAGTACGTTCCCTATGCCGAGCACCCAAGCGCTGAGCAAGTCTGACTGGATCGCGAGCCGATTTCGGTCGCGGCAGGTAAGCTGGTATATGGGCTCGAGGTCGCGCTCGACAAGCTTGGCACAGACCGCCATTGAGCCGATTCGCATGACTGCGCTTTGAAGGTCCGTGACATTAATAGCAGCTACCTTGTCGCGCAGCTTCTCCGCATCCTGCAGGCACTTCCCGATATTTACGCCCTTGGGCGGCCCGATCTCCCCAGTGATTACGGACTTGCCCTCTTCCAACGATTGCTTCAACTTGCTCAATTCTTTTCCTTTCGTATAGCTGACGATATCTAGTCATGATTGACAGTTGTTCTGTCACCTGCCAGAGATCTGAAAGTTGCCGTTCCTTTGTCCAGAACGAGGGATCGGGGTCGACTCCACTTGGCATGATTCTTCGGTGTAATATAGCTCTTCATCTGGTCAAGACGCCCCAGCCCCTTAAGCCTATCGTAGATAAGCTGCCATCCACAGTCTCTGTTTCTATCTACCTCGCACTTGCCGCTCTTAGCTCCACCGCAGGGACCGTTAAGCAGACTCTTGGCGCACAGGGTGACGGGACATAGCCCGCCGGTGTATTCCACAATGCACTCCCCACAAAGGGAGCAGTATTCAGTGATAAAGTCCTCAGACACAGTCTCGCCGCCGAAAAGGGTGTCACAGGCTGGGTGAACCATACCGCCGTCAGTAGCGTCCATTAC
>CAZBET010000172.1:2581-4152 GCA_964490995.1 uncultured Dehalococcoidia bacterium | reverse complement strand
GCGGGTGCTCTGTCACCCGCTGCCGCCGGCAGGGGACAGAGCCCCTGCCCTATGGCCGTCTGGATTCCCGCCTGCGCGGGAATGACACCACCGAGGGGTGGGTCGGAGCAGATGCTCCAGGCTACAGACAGGGCCACAGCCGCGTCCGTGCATCGCAGCGGGTGGCCCCAGCATCACACGCTATCGAGAACGCTTCGCAGGCCGTCTATCTGTTCGACGTAGGTCTCGAGCGGCACACGCTCGCCCCGGATGTCAAGCGCCCATCTACCCTGTCGGGAGACCACAACGATGGCCACCGGCATCTTAGAGACGTAGGCCCAGAGCCGGCCTTTGCGGACGCCATGATGAACGGCGACCCGTTCCAGCGGGACTATCGTGACGTCGCCTACTCTGATCGGACTGCCAGCGTGCGTCTCTTTCATCCTCGACCAGCCGCCGCCATTGCCCGCAGCGCCCGCAGGGTGGTTGGGGACAAAGCAAAGAGTGTGAAGGGAAGAACAAGCCGTATGGGGAATATCCGCACGTCGCTTCGAAAGAAGCCCCTGAGTGTCTCCTGCTCGAAATCCGGCTGGACCTCGACGTCCATCGGGGTGAAGGCCATCAAGTAGCCCGCCATCGGGCCGATGGCGGCAAAGAGCAGACCGGTGTCCGCCGGGTCGTCCAGACCCACACGAACGTCCAGCTTCAGATCGCGGACCTTCGTCCGCCGCAACACATCCGTGAGAAGCCTCAACACCCTTCTCAGGAACCCCCTGCTCCTCAGCATCGCAAGCAGAGGCCTGATGCTCCTCTTCCCCTTCCGCTTGGTCGGCTTCCGCTCCCTGCCACCTATGTCCCTGCTGACCAGACCGAACAGCCATTTGGCCGTCGTCCCGGACTTGAAGTCCTCTTCCTTCTCGAGATAGAAGACCACGTCAACAGGGATGGCAAGCAGCAGCACGAAGAAGAGCACAACCCCCAGGACGGTTCCCAGGATCCACACGGCGGGCTACTCTTCCTTCTTTTTCTCGCCGCGCTTCTCGATAACCTTGGCGATGACCTCGCCTATCTTCTCCACGACGGTGGCAGCGCCTCCGACGATGGGTGCCAGGGTCACGCCGTCCTTGTTGACGATGATGATGGCAACGGGCTTGATGCCGACTCCGCCGCCAACCCCTCCGCCGATGCCCTCACCCTTGCCCTGCTTATCACCCTTACCCGACCCCCCACCGCCGCCGAAACCGAAGCCGATGCTGATGAGCGGGATAATGGTGTTGCCCTCAATGGTCATCGGCTCCCCGACGACAGTCTTCGCACTGAGCAGCCTCTCAATCTCCGCGAGAGAGGTCTTGATGAGGCCTTCTAACTCCTGCATGGTCCTCTCCTCCTTATGTTTCGATTCGAGCGTCCGGTCTTTCCAGCGCACCCGCTGAGCCGCGTTCCGGGATGTAGTCCTGCCGGATGAATCAGGCAACTACGCCAGAAGGCCCACCTTGGACGCGGTGGGTTTCGTTTCACTCCACCCACCCTGCACCCTGGCTATCTCCAGGTGCCCCAGTCACCCAATCACCCAGTCACCCAGTCACCCAGTC
>CAZBET010000172.1:0-2481 GCA_964490995.1 uncultured Dehalococcoidia bacterium | reverse complement strand
CCCAGTCACCCAGTCTCCCAGTCACCCAGTCTCCCTCGCCTTCACGTGAACCTTGGTGGCCTTGGCGCCCCTGGCTCTGGGCAGATGTATCTCGAGCATCCCGTTGTCGTGGGTGGCCTCGATCCTGGCCGCATCGACCTCCGCGGGCAAGGTGATCGTCCGGGAGAAGTCCCCGTACTCAAGCTCGGAGATCTGGTACTGCTCGTCCTTGACCCCTGCCGGAGCCTTGCGCCCCGCCCTTATAGTAAGGCTGTCACCGGTCACGGACAGGTCGATCTTGTCCTTCTCCACCCCCGGCAGTTCCGCCCGCACAACGAACACATCGTCCTTCTCGTACAGGTCCAGCGCCGGGCGTCGCCAGGTCACCTGTATGGGCAACCGCGCAAGCACGTCGTCGACAAACCGCTCCCAATCGCCGGTGAATCTGGACTGCCACGGCCCCTTGTATCCCACTCTTTCCCTCACCATAGCTCCCCTCCTTCTAATTTTATGTCAACAGAAGCAAGCTTCTGTCCACCCCCGTCCTTCAACTCCACTCTGCTACGTCCAGGTCAGTAAATCATAACACAGAGAGACAAGAGGCTCAAAAGCCGCAGGAACTCGAGACTCGTCAGCAAGGGCAGCTCGAAGGGCTCTGGCCCTTCGAGGCAATTCCCTGGCCCGTTTCCTTCAAAGGAGAGGGGGACAAAGGCGCTGAGGTTCACGAACGACCCTGGCATTTCGCATTGAAGGCCTCAGCACGCCGCACTTGAAGACTGGCCGAGCACGTGCTATGCTTCAGTGCACCGAAATCCCAGGCCGCGCACGCATGGAAAGGGAGGCCAGCGCGATGAAGATCGCTGTTCTGAACGGGAGCCCCAAGAACGACCTGAGCGTGACGTTGCAGTACGTCCGTTTCATCCAGAAGAAGTCCCCGCAGCACGAACTGAAGGCCTTCAACGTCTCCCAGACCATCAGGCACCTCGAAAGCGACGAGAAAGCATTTCAGAAGATCGTGGATGAAGTCAGGACGTCGGACGGCGTCCTCTGGGCCTTCCCGCTCTACTTACTCATGGTGCCGGCGCAGTACAAGAGGTTCATCGAGCTTATCTGGGAGAGGGGAGCGCAGGATGCCTTCAAGGACAAGTACACCGCCGTCCTCTCGACCTCGATCCACTTTTTCGACCACACCGCTCACAACTACATGAACGCAATTTGCGATGACCTGGGCATGAGATACGTCGGCTCGTTCTCCGCTGACATGGCCGACTTGTTGAGGGAGAAAGAAAGAGCCCACCTGCTCCTCTTTGCCCGCCATCTCTTCGGAGCGATTGAGAGCCACGCTCCCACGTCGCGTAGCTACCAGCCGGTGACGCGCGGCAAGCTCGACTACGTTCCTGGAAGTGTTGCTGCAAAGGTGGATGCTGGCGGCAAGAAAGTGCTGGTGCTGACTGACGCCCGGGACAGCGACGCGAATCTGAAGAGGATGGTCGAGAGGTTCCGGCAGTCCTTCTCCGGCAACGTGGAAGTCGTCAACCTGCATGATGTGGACATCAAAGGGGGCTGTCTCGGCTGTATCCGGTGCGGTTACGACAACACGTGCGTCTATCAGGACAAGGATGGATTCGTCGACTTCTACAACACCAAGGTGAAGACCGCCGACGTCCTTGTTATCGCCGGCGCCGTCAAAGACCGCTACCTGTCTTCACGGTGGAAGATGTTCTTCGACCGGAGCTTCTTCAACGGGCACACTCCGAAGTGGTGCGGGCAGCAGGTCGGCTTCATCATCTCCGGCCCTTTGCGCCAGATACCGAACCTCAGGCAACTGCTCGAGGCGCACGCCGAGCTTGAGCAAGCCGACGCCGTTGATTTCGTCACCGATGAGTACGAGGATTCGGCTCACGTGGACGCGCTGCTACAGGGCCTTGCCGAGCGCCTCATCCGGTACGCCGACGAGGATTATGTCAAGCCCAGGACATTTCTCGCGGTGGGCGGGTGGAAGCTGTTCCGGGACGATGTCTGGGGGAGGCTGCGGTTCCCCTTTCTGGCCGACCACAGGTACTACCAGAAGCATGGGGTGTACGATTTCCCGCAGAAGGACTACAGAGCACGGGCTATCTCAGCACTGATGATACTCCTGACCAGGGTACCGCCAATCCGGAAGGACATCTACACCAAGCGGCTCAAGGCGGAGATGGTCAAGCCCTTCCAGAACGTGGTCGAGAAGAAGTGAGGGCTGCGACCGAGGCCGCGCAGGCCTCTGTCATTGCGAGCGGCTGCCGCGACCTGTGGTCGCGGCAGCCAGCGTGGCAATCGCCCGGTGCAACGGCACGCACAAAGCCTTGATGCTCGCGCCCGGCTTGTGCTATACTTAGCTTCGGCGACAACCTCGACCGCAGTCGGCCCGGGGCCCACGGGGCCACTGTGTCAGGTCAAAGCGAGCGCTCCCCGATAGCTCAATGGTAGAGCGGGCGGCTGTTAACCGCTAGGTTGTAGGTTCGA
>CAZBET010000171.1:0-4158 GCA_964490995.1 uncultured Dehalococcoidia bacterium | reverse complement strand
TGAGGAAGGCGGCAGCTTGACGGTGATAGCCACATGCCTGGTCGACACCGGCAGCAGGATGGATGAGGTGATCTACGAGGAGTTCAAGGGCACGGGCAACATGGAGCTTCATCTCGACCGCAAGCTCTCTGAGCGACGGATCTTCCCGGCCATCGACATACAGCGCAGCGGCACCAGGAAAGAGGAATTGCTACTCGATGAAAACACGCTGCGGCAGGTCTGGGTGCTCAGAAGGATGGTCACCTTGATGAGCGCCAACTCCTCGACTCCTACTGAAGCCACTGAGAAGGTACTGGAAAGGCTGGCCAAGACGCCGTCCAACGCAGAGTTCCTTGCCACTCTTTCCAGCAACTTCTAGACCACCCCCGCAGCAAGTTAATCCTACTTGTTGTTCGGTCTTTCCTTCACTGCTATAATCAGGAACGAGTTTCCATGACCTATCGCCGCATTGTCGTCAAACTGGGCACTAATCTGCTCACCGGGGGCACAGACAGGCTCAATCTGGAGACTATGTCCTCCCTGGTAGGACAGGTGGCCAGGCTTCACAAGCAGGGCCTGGAGGTCATCATCGTCACGTCGGGAGCAATTGCCGCTGGCAGGCAGCGCCTCGGGCCGATTTGGGACCGGAAAGACGTGCCGTTCAAACAGGTGCTGGCGGCAGTGGGGCAAAGTCGCCTCATGGATGCCTATGACCAGCTCTTCAACTGGCACGAGATCACGATAGCGCAGATACTGCTCACACGCGCTGACCTTCTCGACCGCCTCGGCTACCTGAACGCACGGAACACACTACTTGCCCTGGCGGACCTGCGGGTCGTGCCAATTGTCAACGAGAACGACGTTGTGGCCGTCGATGAAATCCAGGAAGCCAGATTCGGAGACAATGACAGCCTCTCCGCGATGGTGGCTAACCTGGCTGACGCCGACCTCCTGATACTGCTCACTGACGCCCCGGGGCTCTGCGACGCCGATCCCAACCTAGATCCCAATGCCAGGCTCATCGAGCGCATTGAGAAGATCGATGCGTCAATCGAGCGTCTCGCAGGCGCAAGCCACAGCGGCAGGGGAACCGGTGGCATGGCGACAAAGATTGAGGCAGCGAAGGTGGCCACCGCTTCGGGTATCCCCGTGGTGATCGCCGATGGGCAGGAGCCTGAGGTCATCGTGAGGTTGACTGCGGGAGAAGCCTGCGGCACCTATTTCCAGCCGACCGCGTCCAAGATCGAAAGCCGGAAGCGCTGGCTGCTCAGCCGCAGCACCAGGGGAAAGGTCTTCATCGACCGCGGGGCGGTCACTGCATTGCGAAAGCAGAACAGGAGCCTGCTCCCAGCAGGCGTCACAGATGTGCGCGGCCAGTTTGAGCGAGGCGACGTGGTTACCATCTTCGATGCTGAGAAAGACGAGAAGGTCGCATGCGGCATTACCAACTACGGTTCGGGCGACGTCGCGACCATCAAAGGTGCACATTCAGACAGAATCGCGCAGTCCCTAGGCTACGAGTACGGGACTGAGATCGTGCATCGAGACAACCTGGTGCTGCTTTAGATGCTCGGGCGAGGAGCACGACATGAGCGCCACTGCAAACGAAGTCGAGACGAAGGCTAGGGCAGCCAAAGCCGCTTCCAGGAAGCTTGCCTGCCTGGGCACGGATGTGAAGAACAGGGCGCTGCTGTCAATCGCTGATGACCTTATTGTGAAGGAGAAGGACATCCTGGCTGCCAATCAGGTGGACTATGCCGAGGGCAAGAAGGCAGGCATGAGCGTTTCGATGCTGGATCGGCTATTGGTGACCTCCGACCGGCTCCGCGGAATCTCGTCAGATGTCCGCAGTGTTGCAGCCCTTCCGGACCCGGTGGGGGAAACTTTCGACATGCGCACACTTCCCAACGGCCTCCAGGTTGGCAAGAGGCGGGTTCCATTGGGGGTAATCGCTGCTGTCTACGAGAGCCGACCCAACGTGACTGTTGACATCTCAGTCCTTTGCCTCAAGTCCGGCAATGCGACCGTCCTGCGAGGTGGCAAGGAAGCGATCAACTCCAACCAAGCCCTCGCTAAGGTGATCCAGAGCGCCGCCACACGCGCCGGGGTTCCCAAAGGAGCCGTCCAGTTCATCGAATCCACTGACCGCGCCCTGGTCGGGCAACTGCTCAAGATGAGGGATGCCATAGACCTGGCAATACCGAGAGGTGGAGCTGATCTGATAAACTACGTCGCACAGAACGCTGCCATGCCCGTTGTCACCGGTGGCATCGGCGTGTGCCACGCCTACGTTGACAGAAGCGCTGACCTCAACAAAGCGGTTGCCATCGTCTACAATGCCAAGGTCCAGCGTCCCACCGTGTGCAATGCGCTGGATGCTATTCTCGTGCATGCCGATGTCGCACCAACCTTCCTGCCAATGGTTGTTGAGGCATGGGGCAAAGCTGGCGTGGAGATGCGCTGTGACAAGCAAGCCCTGAGAATCGTGAAGCCCTTGCCATTGGTCAAGGCGGTCCCCGCGAGCGACCAGGACTGGGGCAAGGAATTCCTGGCGCTGATCGCCGCAGTGAAGGTCGTTGGCTCGCTGGATGAGGCTTTGCAGCACATAGAGCGCTACGGCTCAGGCCATTCCGAAGCCATCATCACCGAGGACTATACAGCAGCCATGAGGTTTCTGCAGGAAGTTGATGCCGCCTGCGTCTATGTGAACGCCAGCACTCGGTTCACCGACGGCGGCCAGTTTGGCTTGGGGGCTGAGGTCGGCATCAGCACCCAGAAGTTTCATGCCCGGGGCCCTCTGGGCCTCAAGGAACTCACCACATACAAATGGATTGTGCTGGGCACCGGCCAAGTTCGCCCCTAGGCCCAGAGGCAGAAGATCTCTGACAAGGAGGATTGCAGTGGCAGAGTATCAGTTCGAGAGAGAGTGCCGCACCCCATATTCTGAGGCTTACCTGATCATTGACGGTGACGAGCGCGTGGGAAGAGTGGACCTCCACTTCACTCCGTCCATAGTCTACGCGACCCTGTGCGTCGGTGATAAGATGACGGCTGACGACATACAGGAACTCATCGATAGTGTGGACGAGGAGCTGGTCTGGTCCGCGGACATCGCGCGGGACGACTTCATCGTAACGGTATTTCAGGGTCACGAAGCCGGGGTTTTCAGCGATGAGGAGTTTGACGAAGAGGAAAAGGAGGAGGAAGAATAGCACCCATACGATACTTGGCGGGATCTCTTCTTTGCCGGTTGCCCTTAGAGCAATGCTCGGGTCCTGGTTCGACGGCTAGTTGCGGCGAGCCTTCTTCGTCATCAACAGGCGAACCGCTTTTTCGATGTCGGACGCCGTCAGGCCGTACTTCCGCAGAAGCTCGTCGGGCGTGCCCGACTCGCAATACGTGTCCTGAACTGCGATGAAGGCCATGGGGACCGGCTGCTTCTCCGCCGCAACCTGAGCCACGGCGCTGCCGAGGGCTCCCCAACGGAGATGCTCCTCAGCAGCAACCATCGCTCCCGTTTCACGCGCAGCCCTCAACACGGCGTCCTCATCCAGCGGCTTGAGTGTCGACATGCTGAGTACCCGGCATTCGATGCCCTCACGGGACAGGTTCCGGGCGGCTTCCAGCGCGACGGCCACCATCACTCCGGTCGCTATTACGGTAGCGTCCTCGCCCTCTCTCAGGGTCACCGCCTCACCCAGCTTGAACCTATAGTCCGGTGCATACACAACAGGCGTCTTAGGACGGCTAAGCCTGATGTAGAAAGGGCCGGGAGTGCCGGCAGCCACCGTGACGGCTTGAGCCGCCTCCGCGGCATCGGCGGGCACGATTACCCTGAACTGTGGGAATGAGCAGGCCAGCGCCAAGTCCTCGATGGCTTGGTGAGAGGTGCCATCCTCGCCCACCGTGATGCCGCCGTGAGTGGTCACGAGCTTAACGTTCAGGCCAGGCTGGGCTATGCTCATTCTGATCTGGTCGAAGCAACGCCCGGGGGCGAACACGGCGAAGGTGCTGGCAAAAACGGTCTTGCCAGAAGCAGCCAGCCCGGCAGCGATGCCAATCATGTTCTGTTCCGCGATGCCGCAATCGAAGAACCTGTCGGGGAACTCCCTGGCAAACAAGCAGGTCATGGTTGACTTGGAAAGGTCGGCATCGAGCACGACTATGTTCGGGTCCTGC
>CAZBET010000170.1:0-4175 GCA_964490995.1 uncultured Dehalococcoidia bacterium | reverse complement strand
TTGCTCGTCTTTGAGCTTGAGCTCTTGGGCTGCTTGCCGCGTAGCGGCAAGCTTGGCTTCCCCCCTCTCCATATCAGTGCTGATTGCGAGGATGGCGGCCTGCGTCGTCCGCAGGCTCTGCTCGCAACCCGGCTTCTGTTGAAGCTCCTGGTCGATTCCAGCGAGGTCGCTGGTGAGCTGCTGATGCCGAAGCTCCCTTTCTCTACTGTATCCCTTCGCTAACTTCTCCAGTTCGTCATACAGTGAAAGCCCGAGTATGCTGGCGAGCACCTCCTTGCGCTCCGCAGGCTTCTTCATGCTGAACTCGTTGGCCCGACCCTGAAGCAGGAGCGCGCTGTTGATGAAGGTGTCGTAATCCATGCGCAGTATCTCGACAATCTTCCGCTCAGTCTCCCTGATGGTGTTGCCCGAGATGGGTGCGAACCCGTGGGCAGTCGCAACGAACAGGTCCAGAGAAGGCTGCCCGGCGGGACGCTTCAGGCTGCCCCTGGTGCGCTTCCGGAGGACGCGATACCTGTTCTGGCCGGCGGCGAACTCGAACTCAACCTCCATCTCCGCCTCACCCTGGTGTATCAGGTCGTCTTCGCTCTTGGCTCTGGTCTGCTTCCACAGCGCCCATGTTATGGCGTCGAGCAGCGCTGACTTGCCGCGGCCGTTGTCGCCGCACAGGCAGGCCACGTGAAAGCCGTCGAAGTAGAGTGGGGGCACGTTGTCGTGATAGCACATGAAGTTCCTGAGAGCCAGCTTGATCGGGATCACGGCTGATCCCCCCGGGACGGCGCCCGTATGCTGCGGAGAAACGCTTGTTCCACCCCGATCTCGCGACTGGGTATGACTACTCGTGTGCTGAACACTGCTGAATCAGCCTCTCTCCGTATTCGAGGAGCACGGCCGCGCGGTCTTCTGACGTCTTCTTCGATTCGAGGTAAAGCTTCAGTGCGTCCAGAGGCGTTACCCCTTCGATGGAATGGGCGCCAAGCCTGCTGCGGCGCTCCTCCTCAACCTGCCGGTTGATGGCGGCTACGCAGTATGCTTCTTTGAGGCCCTTTCGCACGTCGGCGTCTCGAACCAGGCTTTCCCTGGCTGCGGGCACCCTGACCTGGAGGCGGACGACGGCCTCCCTCACATCGCTCCTGGCGATGGCATTGAGGATCTGTGCCGTGGGGTCCTCCCCGTCGGCATCGACCTTGATTGTGAGGAAGCACCGCGTTTTCACGGGATGAAACTCGTACGAGCGCAGGCGCTTGCCCCGGCCCGCGGTCTCATCGAGTTCGACCACATAGAATCCCTTCTCGTGCCCCTCATCTCCGAAGTCGATAGATTGCAGGCTGCCGGGATAGACGACGGGCACCGGAGAGTCAACCCTCTGGTGATTGTGCATGTGCCCCAGGGCCACATAGTCGAACGTGGGATTGGCGAGAGCGCTTTGGAGCAGGACATAGTCGCGCCCCATGAGCATCGTCCTTTCTGATCCAGGCATCGCGCCGGAGTGAGCCAGATGCCCGGCCAAGATGGCCGGCAGTCCGGGGTCGAGGTCTTGTACCTCGGTATTGAGCCACTGGGTCAGGATTTCCTGCAGCTTCTCGTTGATCTGGTCGTGGGTCAGGTTCTTGGTGTCGTCGCGGCTCATCAACGCGCTGCGCCTGGCCCAGGGCAGCGCCACAATCTGTACCTGACCCTTTGTTGTCTTGATGCGGTGGCGCTGCGGCCGATTGGCCACCGTGACGTTCCCGACGGCCAGGGTAGCGAATATCTCCACTGCGGTGGCTCGGCCGGGGGCGTTGGGCAGGTCATGGTTGCCCGCGAGAAGGAACACGTGCAACCTACGCTCGCTGAGCGTCCTGATGCGCCTGGCGAACTCCCGCTGGTAGGTCTGGCTGGGGTCGCGGCTCTTGTAGGCGTCGCCGCAGAACAGAACCAGGTCTATCTCGTTGTGCAGGGCGTAGTCCACGACTTCGTCGAGGGCGGCGAGGAAGTCACCGAGGCGTGACGATAGCCCCGTTGAGGGATCGATGCGGCCGTAGCTCTCCACCCCAAGGTGGAGGTCAGCGAAGTGAAGGATGCGCATGATGAAGTCCTGCTACGAAAGCACAATCATAGGGCGGGGGCTCTGACCCCTGCCGCCTGAAGCGGGTGACAGAGCACCCGCTCTATGGTGAACCTTCCGGGTCCCGGTCCCAATCGCCATGCTCGATCCTCTCACCCGGGCACCCTCAACACTCCCGCGCCCTGTATCTTCCCCTGTTTGAGCAGGAGCAGGGCTCGGTTCGCCTCCTCGAGGGCGAAGGTCTGGACTTCGGTGCGGATGGGTATCTCGCCGGCAAGCCTGAACAGGTCTTCGGCGTCCTTTCTGGTGCTGTTGGCCACGCTCCTGACAGTCTTCTCGTAATACAGGTGTTCGCGGTAGTCCATTTGCGGGATCGGAGTCATGTAGATGCCAGCGAGCGCCAGAGTGCCGCCCTTTTCCAGGACGCGGAGGGCATTGAGGACGAGCCTTCCCGCAGGGGCGAATATGATGGCGCTGTGCAGCTTGGCTGGCGGAGTGTCCTCCGCTCCTCCCGTCCAGTCAGCGCCCAGCTTGCGTGCCATGTTCCGGTGCTCGTCGCCCCTCGTAAACACGAATACCTGGCAGCCCCAATGCCTGGCAATCTGGATGACAATATGGGCCGAGGCGCCGAACCCGTAGAGGCCGAGGCGCTCTCCTTTCTGGACGTTAGAGAGGCGCAAAGCGCGGAATCCGATGATGCCTGCACAGAGCAGCGGGGCGGCCTCGACATCTGGTAAGCCTTCGGGTATCCGGTAGGCGAAGTCCTCGTGGACCGCGGCGTACTCGGCGTAGCCGCCGTCAACGTCGTACCCCGTGAACCTGGCTTTCTCGCACAGGTTCTCCAGCCCCTTGCGGCAGAACTCACACTCTCCGCAAGTCCAGTTCAGCCATGCCACTCCCACGCGGTCGCCCTTGCTGAACCGGGTGACCTGCTTCCCCAGCTTGTCCACGGTTCCCACGACTTGATGCCCAGGGATGACCGGCAGCTTCTTCGGCGTCAGCTCCCCTTCCACAACGTGGAGGTCGGTGTGGCAGATGCCGCACGCGGAGACCCTGATTCGGACCTGTCTGGGCCCGGGCACAGGGTCATCGACCTCGGCCATGACCAGAGGCTCTTCTTCCATCGGTCGTGGCCTGTTCAGAATCATTGCTTTCATTGCGCATCCTGAGGCCAGATGCACTGGGGCCGTTCATGGTGAGTTCGTCGAATCCGGGGCGGCCCTTCGACAGGCTCAGGGCGAACGCGCTGAGTGAGTTCCTGTATTCCCTCAGAGCCGAAGAAAATCATTGATGGATGGCTCGCAGAAACGCATCCTCGTCAATCTCGAGCTGTTTCAGAATGTCCGAGAGCAGGTACGGGCTGATGGTCTTGGCTGGATGAATCGGCAAAGGAGCGCGACGGCAATCCGGGTGGTGGAATAGGGCGTGGCCACCACTCTGTCGTACCTTGTCGAATCCCAGCACCTGCAGTCCTCTGATAACGTCGCGAGCTTTGAGTGGGGGTAGCTTCTTCATACCGCAACGATGACCTTCTTCACGTCAACTTCGAGAGGGATTTCCTCCCCTCGCTCTCTGCGGTATTCAAGGCAAAGCTCAAGAACCTGTTTTATGTTGGCCAGGCATTCTTTGTAGGTCTTGCCTTGGGCATGGGCTTCCGCGATTGCGGGGCAGCCAGCTACATAGAATCCGTCAGGTGCTTTCCTGATTACTACCGTGTACTCCATGTCCCCCCTCCCGGATGTCAGCAACAGTTGGGTTCCAGTCGGCTCGCACACGTCAAATACGGGAGAGAGCGGTTCCCGAGTCTGGCGTGTGGCATCCTCACCACCCTGCGGTACTACCTGGCGTTTCTGCGATCGAAGCCGAACGGCACTTCCCTAGACTTCAAACCCTAGCCACTTTTTGCCGCCTGGGGGAAGAGCGTCGAAAGCCTCGCCGCTCAGCTTGGCGTCGAGTGTTGACTTCAAAGCCTCAATGGGAACTCGAATCTGCCTCATCTTGTCGCGCTCGCGGATTGTTGCCTGGCGGTCCTCGAGGGACTGGAAATCGACGGTCACGCAGAAGGGCGTGCCGATCTCATCCTGCCTGCGGTAGCGCCTGCCGATGCTCTGGGCATCGTCGTACTGCA
>CAZBET010000169.1:0-4178 GCA_964490995.1 uncultured Dehalococcoidia bacterium | reverse complement strand
GCGGTGCTGGCCCATATCAGTATCCGCGGCCCCCATCGCGTAAGCAAGTACGGGGTGGACGTCGACAGCCTGGACAGAGTAGCTGTTGCGGCTGTTAGGGCGGCCGTACGTACCCGCGACATCGTGGTGATTGACGAGATCGGCAAAATGGAGCTCTTTTCGGTTCGCTTCAGAGAAGCCGTGACCGAGGCGCTGGAGAGCGGCAAGAAGGTTCTGGGAACGATCATGCTTGCGTCTCATCCCTGGGCCGACGCGACAAAGCGACGCCCCGGCGTCGAGGTAGTGCTGGTGACCAGAGCGAACCGGGGCCCCGTGGTCGAGCGGGTGCTGGAATGGCTGGAATCTGGAAGCCTGTGAGCCGAACTCGGCTGAAGAAAGGTGAAGAAAATGGAGAGAACCCTCGTCCTGGTGAAGCCCGACGGCGTGCAGCGTGGCCTTGTCGGCGAAGTCTTGTCCCGTTTTGAGGAAACCGGGCTGAAGCTTGTGGCCCTGAAGATGCTCCAGATGGACAGGGCGACGGCCGAGAGGCACTACGCCGTCCATCGGGGCAAGCCCTTCTTCGAGGGTCTGCTAGAATTCATCACGATCAGCCCGCTTGTGGCCGCTGTCTTCGAGGGCCCGCGGGCAGTTGAAGTGGTGCGGAAACTGATGGGAGAGACCGACCCCGCCCGGGCGGCGCCTGGCACAATCAGGGGCGACTTGGCCCTAACGATGAGGTACAACGTCGTGCACGGGTCGGACTCAGCCGAAAATGCAGAGCGGGAGATAGACCTCTTCTTTCGGCCGGAGGAACTGCTCACCTACGAGCGGCAGGTGGAGCGTTGGGTCACAGAATCCTGACCACCGGGGGGGCTTTGCTCCACAGCTTCTCTATCTCGTAGTACTCCCGCTGCGGTGCCCCGAAGACGTGCACGATGACAGGGCCGAAGTCGAGGACGACCCATCCGGAATCGTCTGTGCCTTCGCGGCGATAGAGGTGGATGCCCCCCTCCTTGGTGAGGGCTTCGTCGATCGCGTCACAGATGGCATGTATCTGGCGGGCGCTATCGGCGCTGCATAGAACGAAGTAGTCAGCAAAGCTAGACAGAGGCCCGATGTCCAGCATGAGGATATCCGACGCCTGCTTGTCGAGCGCTGCTTGAACTGCCTTCTTGGCTATTTCCGCTGATTCCAGAGCCAACCCCGCCGTCACGTAGTGAATTCATTATAGCACGGCTGTCAGCCCGTTCAACTGCATCCTCGGAACAAGGGCTTTGCGCGTGGGCACGCCCGGTTGCCAGACCGGCCCCGTTTGACATTGACAGCACCATAGCGAGCCTGCTAGAATGGTTTTGCAAATGCTTTCCATTTGCACTAGACACCGGGGAGGGAGAGACATGGCGAAGGACCTTGGCTCTCAGTATCTGGGCGGGAAGCGAACCACCAGCCAGCGCAGACTCTTGCTGGGTCTTATCCTGGAGGCTGGGGGGCATCCCGACGCCGACGAGCTCTACCGGCGCGCCCGCGAGCGGGAACCCGCCATCAGCCTGTCGACTGTGTACCGCAACTTGAAACTGTTCAAGAAGCTCGATTTGGTCGAGGAGAGACACTTCGCTGAAGATCATCACCACTATGAAGCGAAGGCTGCGGGCCAGCATCATCACTTGGTGTGCCTCCAATGCGGTGACGTGATCGAATTCATCAGCCCGATGACCGAGAAGATGAAGGATGAGATCGAGAGGCGAAATGGCTTTGTCGTCAGTGATGCCGAGATCCGCATGAACGGGTACTGCGCCCGCTGTAAACGGGGCGGCAGTGCGCTGCGGCCTCGGGGATAAGCTAGCCGGCTATCCTGTTGTTCTCTTCGCTTCGAGCTCTTCCGGTGTCTTCGTGGTTCGATGGCCGCAAATCGAAAGCACCGTCAATTGACGGGAACATCTTAGGTTTGAGAGGTGACCTCCGGTATGGAACCAAGCAAGCGACAGACGACTGCCGCCAGGATGCGCGCTGGCGAAACGGGGAGCGTTGTTGTGATAACGGCGGGGCACGGCTTGGCCAGGCATTTGCAGGCCCTGGGAATCAGGCCGGGCAAGAGGATAACCAAGGTGAGTTCCATGTTCGGGCGTGGCCCGGTGACTATCCAGATAGACAGCACCCAGATCGCCCTCGGGTTCGGCATGGCCGACAAGATAGCGGTTGAATTGGATAGCACCGAATGAAGATTCTCCTCATGGGCAACCCCAACGTGGGGAAGAGCGTCGTCTTCTCCCGTTTGACCGGGGTCAAGGTGATCATCTCCAATTACTCCGGCACCACAGTGGAGTTCACCAGAGGTTCGATGAAGCTGGGGGGTGAGCAGGCCGAGGTGATTGATGTGCCCGGCACGTACACTCTGGAGCCTACCTGCAAAGCAGAAGAAGTGGCTGCCGAGATGCTCAAAGAGGGTGATCTGGTTATCGACGTTGTCGATGCCACTAACCTCGAGCGGAACCTCCACCTGACCCTGGAGTTGCTGGAAAAGCATGTGCCGATGATAGTGGCCCTGAATATCTGGGACGACGCCAGGCACCACGGCATAAGCATCGATGTCAACAGGCTGGAGGAGCTGTTGGGGGTGCCGGTTGTGCCAACAGTCGGCTTGACGGGGGAGGGCATAAAGGAGCTGGTGAGCCGCATACGCCAAGCCTCATCGCCCGTGCAGCCGCAGCGTACACCCGACGAGAGGTGGGCGGAGGTCGGGAGGATCGTTGGACAGGTGCAGACTATTTCCCACCGGCACCATACCTGGCTGGAGCGGCTCGGTGACGCATCGATAAAGCCCTTCCCCGGCTTCCTCATCGCCGCGGGGGTACTGTTCGCGTCCTTTGTTGTCATCCGCTACGTCGGAGAAGGGATCATCACCTACGTGGTGGGGCCGCTGTTCGACAACTACTGGGCCCCGGTGATGATGAAGCTCAGCGCGCTGCTGGGCTCCCAAGGTTTCACTCATGACGTCCTGGTCGGCAAATTGATCGACGGGCAGATAGACTTCGCGCAATCATTCGGCATCCTGACCACGGGGCTGTTTATCCCTTTTGGTGTCGTCCTGCCCTATGTCTGTGCCTTCTACCTGGTGCTGGGGTTTCTGGAGGACCTGGGTTTCCTTCCGCGACTGGCGGTCCTGCTGGATAACCTGATGCACCGACTCGGGCTGCACGGCTACGCAATCATCCCCACGCTGTTGGGCTTGGGGTGCAATGTTCCGGGCATCATGGCCACGCGCATCCTGGAGAGCAAGAGGGAACGCTTCATCGCGGCCACGCTGATATCCATCGGAGTCCCTTGCGCTGCTCTTCAGGCAATGATCCTGGGGCTGGTTGGGGGTTACGGGTTGCAGTATGTGGCCGTGGTCTATGGCACGCTCTTCGCCGTCTGGCTTGTTCTGGGGTTGATCCTGAATCTGACTGTCAAGGGCTTCAGCCCCGAGCTCCTGATAGAGATCCCACCCTACCGGCTGCCCAGGTTGGGGCCTTCGGCCTCGAAGTTGGGGACGCGAGTCCTGATGTTTCTCAGGGAGGCGGTCCCCATCGTCTTTCTGGGGGTCTTTGTTGTCACCCTGCTTTACGCCGCGGGCGTCTTCGATCGGATTGCGTCCTTCACCGCCCCCGTGGTGAGCGGCGTCTTCGGGCTGCCGAAAGAGGCTGTCTCAGCCATTGTCATCGGCTTTCTCAGGAAAGACATGGCGGTGGGAATGCTGGGCACGCTGGGCTTGGACGCTCACCAGCTCGTCGTCGGCAGTGTCGTGCTGGCGATGTTCTTCCCCTGCATTGCGAGCTTCGTGGTTCTTGCCAGAGAGCTTGGCGTCAGGGATATGCTCAAGGCCATTGTCATTATGCTGGTCGCGGTCGTGGCCGTGGGCGGCCTGCTCAATCTGGTGCTGTGAGCACGCAGGTGTGCTGGAATCAGCGATTGCACCTCAGGAGCGTGCTTGGCGTCATTGGGTGACGCAGGATGCCAAGTACCCAGTGATCAGCGAGTTGCACAGATGTATTGACGCAGACGGCTGTCGTGGTGGTTGACTAATCGTTGCGTGGGGACAATGATATGGGCACCTTCTTGTCCAGAGGTCCCTACGTTGAAGTTCCTTGTAACGGCGGTCACTTTGGTCTTTGCGGCAGCCGGTCTGTTTCTGGTGGGTGTTGCCCACGTCGAGACGGGCG
>CAZBET010000168.1:1997-4202 GCA_964490995.1 uncultured Dehalococcoidia bacterium | reverse complement strand
ATCTCAGCGGTGTTGCTGATGGTAGGCCCGCAGATGCCGATGTCGACCGTTGCCGTGATGCCCAGCGTGGCGCTTGTGCCGTTCCCCAGGTTGCCCACCGTCCACACGCCAGTGACGCTCTCGTAGCTACCCTGGCTCGCGGTGGAGTTGGCGTAGGTCACACCTGAGGGCAGGACATCCGTTACCTCGACATCCGTGGCTGTGTTCGGGCCGTTGTTGGTCACCGTGATGGTGTAGGTGAGGCTGTCGCCCTCGCCGGGTTCGGGGTCGTCCGCCACCTTGGTCAGACTCAGGTCGGCATAGAGCAGGTCCACGCAGAAGTAGTCGTCGGCCGTCAGATTGGCTCCCATCGTCTGCCCCGTGGCCGCCACGTAGTCGCAGTTGGGGTCAACCAGGTCGGCGCTGGACGTGGGCCGGGCGGAAAATACCACCGTCCGGTTCCCCCCGGGAGGTATTGTCCAGTTGGAGTCCCAGGTGAGGATGTAGCCGCCCGTCAGATTGCCCGTGATCGACGTCGGGTCCGAGGGGTCCCCGCTGCCAGTCACATACTCCCAGCCGGGTGGAAGATCGTCCACCAAGTCCACCCCGGTCATGTTTCCAAGCGCCGTGGAGGGAACGCTCGTGACCACCGTGAACTCGACCGCGGCGCCCACCGTCGTCTCGGTCACATTGCCCGTCTTGTGCACGTCGAGCGCAATGTCAATCCATTCGGCCTGAAGCGGCAGCGTGGTATACCCCACATCGAGATACGGGCTTTGGCGCACAGCCGGAGCCAGAGCGCTCTCGCCCCAGGCGACCGCCACCACCTCGTCACTGACAAGATGCATCCCCGTATTGTCTTTGTCGGGATCGCGGATCTCGATACTCTCCAGCCTGTCCAGATTGTACGTGGCATCATACACCCCGTCATTCGGCCCATAGTCGACCTGCACTGTGGTGTCATCGTTCACCGCAGTCACAAAGACGGGAGAGCCGTTACTACCGCTGGCGAGGGGATAGCACCCGTACGCCCAGCTTATGTAGTTCTCCTCTGTGAGATACTCCGTGGCAACCAGCGTGTAACCCCAGTCGAAATCGGCCGTCGGAAGGCTGCCGCCGACAGAGCCTTCGGTGCAGCCGGAGGCCATGGCCAGGAAATCCTCGCCCCCGGCGGAATACACGTAGGCAGCCGAGTTGTAAGGCACATACCGGCCCGTGCCGTCCCGGTAGGACTTGGTCTCGCTCGCGGCAAGCGTGAAGTTCCCTGACCCGCTGAGGTCCTCGAACCTGATGGTGATCTGGGAAGCATTGGGGTTATACAGGAACAGGTTGGTCATGTACTGTTCGGAGCCGCTCTTGTACCAACTGGGCACAGGATTGTAGTAGCTGTTCCCCAGGTACACGTCCGGGGCAACAGTGTAGCCCCGCATCTCGGAATACTCACCGGCCTGCGGCCTGCCGGCTATGAGCTGTACCTGCACAGGATCGTCAGCGGTAATCGTGGTGCCGGCATCAATGTGGGTGACGTTCCCCTGTTTGCCCCGGTTCAGCGTGAAGTTGTGTATCCCGCTTCCGGGATCGTTGACCTGGACGTGGTTGTTATCGGAGGCAGACATGAAGAGCACGTGAACCTCTTGGAAATCATCGTAGCTCTTCGGCCCAGTGGCCAGGTCCTCGCCAATCGCAATGGTATAGCTGGTGTCCCAGCCCTGCACGGGGTAAATCTCCCAGCCGTCGGTGAACACGGTCCCCGTCTGACTCCCCACGGCCTCCGGCCAGACGCAGGTCACAGCCTGCAGCAGGCTGCCAGCCACGAAGATGCGGTCGCCACCATCGTAGGGGTAGGGCGGACTGCCGGGGACTCTCGGTATGGGGATGCTGCCGCTCTCGAAGATTCGGAAGTCGCCCCGATCCATCGAGTAGACTTCATCGCCGGACGCACCCGTCCCCAGGCCGTTCTCCCAGTGGTCGTAGTAGACGGTGGTGTTGTCCGCGCTCGCGGTGAAACCGATCCACGTGTGGAAGGGTTGAGTGCTGATGTTGGGGTCGTTGTCTATGTCCACCCATATCGGCCTGCACTCGGTCAGGTACAGCGGGATGAAGAACTCCTGGAACCCGGCGGGCTTGGCATAGACGCGCGGTGCATTAAGGGCCAGTACGGCTATCGCCAATGATGCAAGGAGCGCCACAGCAACAAGCGTATGGATTGGCTTCTCATACCATTTC